>CAUQRE010000240.1:0-2896 GCA_963520315.1 uncultured Campylobacter sp.
TCTGCGGGCGTCCGACCGTAGCGCCGCCACGCATCTGAATTTGCGCGGATGGGAAGTATTTGACCGCCTCCTCGTAGCCGGTGACGCCTTGGTGGTTCATGATCTCCTTGCTGATCGTGTTGATCTGATACGGAAGATCCAAAGCGCGCTTGCCAGCAAGCATGCCTTGCTGCACATTTTTGCTCAAAAAGCCCTCGTCGATGCCGCTCTCGCTGATATTATCGCCGACGGAATTTACCTCGATTACGCCCATATTCTGCGACTTTTCAGGCGCAGAATTACCGCCACTTTGCGCTGCAGCTAAACTGCTGCATAGCAGACACATACATGCCGCTAATGAAATTTTAAATTTCATCGTTTTCCTTCGTTCCATTATTTTCCCTTCGTTATGGATATATTTAATATTATTTTTTAGCATATTAGAAAAATTTTCCTAAATTTCGACTAAATTCGAGATATAAATTTATATATTTGTAGTCGCATTTTTGCAGTTTAAAATTTCATAGACGATATACTGAGATACAAAAGAAAAATTACGCAAATTTATATGAAATTCTAAATTTTTAATGTAAAATCGCCCGTATGAAAAAACTAATACCGGCGCTTATGCAAGTGCAAAATCGACTCAAAAACTACAAATGCTTATATGATTCGCAGCTGATGCACCATGCATCAAGCCTTAGCTTTCACACGATTCTGGCGCTACTGCCGGTGCTGATGGTCTCGCTTAGCGTCTTTATGCAGCTACCAAGCTTCAAAGGCTACTACGATAAGATTATGGGCTTTATCTTTTCAAACTTCCTGCCTGCAAATCAAGCGAGCATGGCACACTATATCGAGGAATTTATGGCTAACGGACTAAGCCTTGGCGTAACGGGCTTTTGCGCAGTGTTAGTTACGTCGGTGTTGTTTTTCGGAGATTTTGAAGCGATTATCGCGCGCATTTCACATTCGCCCGAGCGAAGCTTTTTTAAGAGCCTAAGCACCTACTGGACGCTGATGACGCTCGCTCCTGTGGGGCTTGGAGCATCGTTTTATATCAGCGGCGAGCTTCAGGAGCTGCTAAATAAAACCGAGCTTACGAGCTGGATAAATTTGCTTAAAATTCTACCCTACTTAATCGTTTGGGGAATTTTTGCTATCACTTACGCTACGGCGATCAACCGCGAGATCCGCGCAAAAGCGGTACTTGCCTCATCGCTCGTAGCATCGATTTTATGGTGGCTTTCAAGACTGGTTTTCGCGCAATATGTCTTTTATAACAAAACCTATCTTAGTATTTACGGCTCGTTTTCGGTCGCGCTATTTTTCTTTCTGTGGATCTACATAAGCTGGATTTTCTACCTATACGGCGTGAAATTCTGCGTATTTTTGGACGCTAAATTTAAAAGAGATGGCGAGCGACAAAGCGCTTGAAATTTTTTAATTTCATAACGAATTTTACGAAAGATTATAGTAAGAATTGACGATAATCGCATATAAATTGGCAGTTTTAACGATAAGTTCTCGTCAGTAAAAGGATTAAATTTGAGCTCTCGTCTTTGTTCGGTCTGTATACGAACGATCTACTTTAAATTATAGAATTTCTCAAGGAGGGCTAGATGGCGTTTATTGCGGAGCATATTTCTAAAGAGGACTTGAAGAAATATGATATTTTAAGCAATATGAACGAGCTATTGATGAAGTACAATTACACATACCCAATCCAGGATAATGATACTGATTGGATGAATTGGGTTATCGATAGGCAAAGAGGTGCTTGGCTTATTCATGTATGTTTGGCATCTATGCCGGATCCGCGAGATGGCTACACGGGCGAGGATATTTGGTTGTTTCACTATAAAGGTAGAGATATCGAGCTTGATATAAGGCGAATTTATGATGAAACTACGAGTAAATATTTCACGGAAAATCCATTTAAAATCAAATATAAATTCCAAAGCGTAAATTCTGACATTGGAGATATTTCAATAGGTGAAATTTATGAAATTTTAAATGAAGCATTGTTGGAATACGTAGATGATGGTATCGATGGCAGAAAATTTTTACCAAAAGATCATGAAATCGTAACTTTTTTACACGATTAAAATTCAAAGAACCAATGAGCTGCGTTTAAACACATCTAATATTTCACTATCAAATTTAAATTTTCTACTGCGCTATAAAACGCCCCACTCTTTTTTATATTCGTTTATTATCTCATCGGGCGTTCTTTCTCCCTTATCGACCCTGATAAGATCGATTATATCTTGCTCATTTGCAAACATACCCTCTATCGCAAGGTTGCAGATGATAGATCTATTTTGCTCGTATTGTTCTGCGCTCAGCTCGTCTTTATATTTTTCAAGTATAGCCAAACTCTTTTCTAAACTATAAACTTCCGGATATTTTTGCATGCTTTATCCCCTAGCAATATAAAATTTTATCAGCTGCGGCGTCCTATTAAAAAACAAAGCTCAAGCGGGCAGGCGCACTTTTTGCTACGAATAGCTTGCAAGTAGTTTGCACTTCGCCGCAGCTAAAGCAGATAACTATTAGATGACAGGAAATTTTACCACAAGTAGCTCACAAATAAATTTAACAAAACCCTTATCAAGCAAAAAAACGAAGGTAAAAGCCGTCAAATAAAACTGCTACTCCCTTACGATGAAAGCTCCAGTAAACTTGCCATTATGCGCGAAATCTCTCGCCTCATCCTCGCTTTTAAATCCACTTAAAAAGACGCGATAAATCGGCGCGCCATCTATGCTAAATTCTTTGATGATCGCAGGATATCCCGCTGTGCCGTGGTAATCGCGCTGATAAATTTGTGCGCCGCTTCTGTTTCTAAACGCACCGATTTGTACCATAAAATTTCCGCCGACAATGGTTGCTTTCGGCGAGCCTTTGGCGATGG
>CAUQRE010000241.1:0-2878 GCA_963520315.1 uncultured Campylobacter sp.
TCGAAGCGTCCGCTTTTAGCGACTTGATTTTGTCCCTCGTAGAAGCGAATCCTGATACCGTCTTGGACGCTATCTACCTTTATCCTAGTGATCTTGTCTTTGTTTAGATAGACTCTATCGTTTAGTTTTACGTACATTTTTTCTCCCTTAAATTTGATGTGGTTTTATTTCTTTTTATCGTTTGCGTCGTCTTTGGTCGAGTCCTTTTTCTCGCCGTCTTTTTTCAAAAACAGCTCCTTAAAGCGCTTGTCCGCAAAGTCCTCGATGTCGTTTTGTAGCTGCCTATAGGCGTTTATGAGCTCGTGCGCGCGCTCGTTTAGCGTCGTACCGGCGTTTTCGCCGCCGCCTTGTTTGGTGGTAAAGAGCTCTTCTTTTAGATTTTTTTGCAAAATTTGCAGATGATTCCAGCATTTTTTATAGTTCATACCTAGGATTTCGGCGGCCTTTGAGATCGAGCCAACCTCGGCGATGACGTCTAGGACTTCGGTTTTGCCCTTACCGAATATCAGCTCGCCCTCGTCGTTTTCTATCCAAGTTTTGGTTTTTACTCTCATCTTTTTTCCTTTCTTCTCCTTAAAACACCCCAACTGGCAGTATTTTACGTCGATTTTATAGTCTTTTAGCGTCGAGCGGATCGTCTTTAGTCCCACGCCCGCAGCCGCGTCTCTAGCGTCTTTGCACAGTATTCTGCCCTTTTCGTCGGTCATCTGTTTTAGCTGCGTCATCACGGTGTATTTGCCGCGCCCGTTTTCTAGCCCGCCAAACTGCCCCAGCTCGCAGTTATCTATCTTTACGCCCATTTTTTCGGCTTCGTCGCTAACCAGCCCGACCTCTACGCCTAGTTTTGCGGCGATCTTAAACGCCGCGCCGCAGTCTAGCCTGCCCTTTGGATTTAGCAGTTTGGTTATCAGTTCGCGGATTTGCTCACTCATAGATTCTCTCCGCGCCGCTATATACGTTTATATTTTCGCCGCGAGCAAAGCCGCATAGCGTGAGATTAAATTTACGCGCTATTACGACGCCAAGGCTAGTAGGAGCCGTGCGCGAGACGAGCACGGGGATGCCGTGCATGACAGCTTTTGCGACCATTTCGGAGCTGAGCCTGCCGCTCACCATCAAAAACGAATTTTGCAGCTGCGCGCCAGCTAGTATAGCTTTGCCGACGGCTTTGTCTATGGTGTTGTGCTGAGCGATATCCTCGCCGATGTAAAACTGCTCTCCGCTCACGAAAAGCTTAGCCGTATGCACGCAGCCCGTCATCTCGTAAAGCTCGCACTGCGTGTAAAACTGCCCCATCTGGCGCAAAATCTCGTCTTTGTTAAATTTGACGTCGGCCTTTATAGAGCGCGCCGCCATAGCCTCGGGGTCGATATTTGCCGTCGAGCTACGCCCGCAGCCGCTGATTATCACCTTTTCCTCGTCAAACTGCTCGAGGCGCTTTTCGTTGATTTTAGCCTTTACCCGCACGCTTAAAGCGTCGCTTGAGAGCTCTATGCTTTCAATATCCTCAGGGCTTGCGATCAAATTTTCGCTGATAAGATAGCCCGCAGCTAGAGCCTCCTGATCGGTCGGAGTCGCCATGAGCGCGCCGAAACGCTTGCCGTTTATGTAGATCTCAAGCTTGATCTCGCGCACCAAAATATCATCAACGGCGCTTTTTTGCGCGCCTTTAAATTTGGTGATTTGGGTCGTAAAAATAGGTTGCATGATTTTCCTTAATTTTTGCGAAATGATAGCTTGAAAATCTAAATTTAAGATTTGATTGTAGTGAATTATTGCTTAAATCAAGCAAAAACTTAAACGTATTTTAGCGCGTTTTTATCGGTGTCTGATAATGATTTATATATGCGAATTTAGCATATATCTTAAGATATTTTTTGACTAAGATTTTATTATTATCTATTATTTGCATAAGAAATGAAGGAATAATAAAAAATAGCATAAGGCTAGAATTGGATCGCACATAACTTGCTGTATATAGGTTAAATGTTGAAAAATCATAGGCTCAACGGAACTTAATACAAATACAAGGAGCAGTAAGCTACGATGAGAGCTATGGTCTTGAAAAGTAACGAGCGTAGCGAAGTTAAAAAACAAATATATAATCCGTTCCCGAATTTCAGAGAAGAAATTTAGAGAAATTCTAAAGTATTTTGCGCAAGATATAGAGGCTACTAAAATAGCAAATTTAACTGAGATTTCTAGAATTTCCATTAACAAGATTCTAAAAAATATTAGAATTTTGATGTCTAAAGAGTGTGAGAAGATATCTAAGTTTTCAGGTGAAATTTCCAAGCCCGCCTAGAAGCTTTGCTTTGAAATAGATGAAAGTTACTTTGGATCTAAACGAGTAAGAGGTCTTGTGCTTGCACTCTCTTTGAGAAAAGAGGTAGAGGCGCGGTAAACAAAACACCGATATTTCTATTTCGCTACGCTCATAGCTGTAAACAGACGGAATGCTTAAAAGAGACGGTAGGGTTTATACCCAAATAGTTAAAAACTGCTCTGCGAATGAACTAATGCCCATACTATCAGAATTTAGCGATCTGAACGAGAGCGTTATTTACTCTGATTGCTGGAAGGCCTATGACGGTTTGGTAGATTATGGAGCCAAAGAGCACTACAGGGTAAAACACTCAAAGAATGAATTTTAGCTACGCTACGCTTGCTACTTTACAAGAAGCTAATGGTAAAATCATATCAACGGCATAGAAAACTTTTGGGGATATGCTAAACATAGACTAGCTAAATTTAAAGGCATCAAGAAAGAGAATTTCTTGCTTCATCTAAAGGAATGTGAATTTAGATATAATAACAGTAAAGATACGAAAGAATTTTATCATATTCTACTAAAGATGATAAGAGAGAATCCGCTTAA
>CAUQRE010000242.1:0-2863 GCA_963520315.1 uncultured Campylobacter sp.
GTTTTGCTTATACCGCGTACCTCTAGGATCTCGTTGCCGATGTCGCGCTTGGTGCGGAAAAGTATGCTAGGATCGCGTCTGCTTGATACCTTGATCTCCTCGATATCGAGTTTGTTTAGCTGCTTTTGGCGGCTCGTGGCTTGGCGGGCTTTGCTCGCATTTGCCGAGAATCGCGCGATAAATTTCTCTAGCTCCTCTTTTTCTTTTAGCTTTTTGTCGCGCTCCATCTCGTGCTGTTTGGCAACCAGCGTCGAGGCGATGTACCAGTCGTCGTAGTTGCCCGCAAACTGCCTGATTTTCTTAAAATCCACGTCCAGGATGTGCGTGCAAACCGCATTTAAAAAGTGGCGGTCGTGGCTTATTAGCACCATCGTACCTTCGTGGCGGTTTAGCTCGTTTTCCAGCCACTTTATGCTATCGATATCAAGGTTGTTGGTCGGCTCGTCGAGGAAAAGAATGTCCGGCTTTGGAAACAGCACTTGAGCGAGCAGGACTTTAAATTTATCCGAGTTTTTTACCTCGCTCATCGGTTTTTCAAAGTCGCTAAAGCCAAGCGAGCTTAGGATTTTCTCGATCCTGACCTCGTACTCATAGCTAGGATCCTCCTCGGCGCTTATCATCTCAAGCTGCGCCAGACGGTCGTTTACGGCGTCGGTAAACTCCTCGCTCATGTAGAGTTTTTCTTTTTCTTTTACCGCGTCGTAGAGGCGTTTGTTGCCGTATAGCACGGCGTCCTTGACGCTAAAGTTTTCAAACGCGAACTGATCTTGACCTAGCACGCCTACTTTTAGCCCGTTTTCGATGACGATCTCGCCGCTGTTTGCCTCGATCTCGCCTGCAAGGATTTTTAAAAACGTCGATTTTCCAGCGCCGTTTGCGCCGATGAGTCCGTAGCGATTGCCGCGAGTGAGTTTTAGATTTACGTCCTCAAATAGCAGCTGTGCGTTAAATCTCATTAATAAATTTTTGACTTCAAGCATATTTTTCCTTAAATTTGACTTTTTAAACCGTAGATTTTGCCAAAAAGTCGTTTAAAATCAGTATAAACTTCGGCAAAACGGCGTAGCGTGCTATTTGGGTAGGTTATAAAACGAGCTTAGATTTGATAAGTTTATCTTTTTGTCGGTAAAACTGCACCGCTTTTAGCTTAAAGTCTAAATTTTCGCTAAAATCCCTCATAAAATCCACGCAATCAAAGGCCGAAACAAAAATGCGCATCGCAAAAATCCGCGCCAAAAATATCCTCTCGCGCTCCAAAATCGGCAGCGGAGGCTACGCGATCAACCCGTACGTAGGCTGCCCGCACGGCTGCATCTACTGCTACGCCGAGTTTATGCGCGGCGTCACCGGGCACGAGGATGCGTGGGGCGAGTTTTTGGACGTGAAGGAGTTTGACGCGGCGAGTTTAGTTAAATTTGCGGGCTTGCACGGCGGCGAACGCGTATTTATGAGCTCGGTTACGGACTGCTACAACCCGTACGAGGCGCGCTTTGGAGCTACGCGCAAAGTCCTCGAGGCGGTTGCGGGCTCGGATATAAACCTGCAAATTTTAACCAAATCAAGCCTCGTGACGCGCGATATAGACTTGCTGCAAACCATGCCAAACGTCCGCGTAGGCGTGAGTTTGAGCGTGGTAGACGAAAACCTGCGCCGCACGCTGGAGCCTCGCGCAAGCTCCGTAGCGGCAAGGATCGCAGCAATAAAAAAACTGCGCGCCGCGGGAGTGAAAACCTATATCTCCGTCGCGCCGATTTTTCCGCAGATCACGCCAGTTTTTGATATCATATCCCGCTACGGCAACGCGGCGGATGAAATTTGGTTTGATAGGTTAAACCTCTATCCGAATTTTCGCGATAAAATTCTATCCTTTATCGGGCGAAATTTTCCCGCGCTTTTACCGCTTTATAAGCAAATTTATCTTTTTGGCGAGGACGGCTATTTTGAGCAGTTAGCGGATGAGATCAGGCTTGCTGCGCAGGAGAAATTCGGAAGCCGGAGCGGCGAGAGGGTTAGGATATTTTTTGAGCGGAGAAAATCCGGCGCAAATAAATTTAAAGGACAAAAGTGAAAACGATTTTTCGGCTTTGCATAATATTTTTAGTAGTCTATGTCGCGGTTTTGGCGCTGCTTTATTTTTTTCAAGAGCGGCTGATATTTTTCCCGAGCAAGCTAGAGCCAAACCATAATTTTAGCTTTGATCAGCCGTTTGAGGAGATAAGACTAGACGCGGATGGCACGTGGATAAGCGGGCTTAAGTTTTTAGCGCAGAGTAGGGACGGCGGGCAAATTTACGGCGACGCGCGCGATGCGAACGGCGAACGAAAGTCAAAAAACGGCGCGGCGATATTTTTCCACGGTAATGCAGGCAACCTGCAAGGCTGGGGCAAGTATGCGCGGTATTTTACGGATTTGGGCTATGATTTTTATCTGTTTGACTACCGAGGCTACGGCAAAAGCGGCGGCGAGATAGGCTCGCAGGAGCAGCTTTACGCGGATGCGGACGCGATGATGCAGCTGGTTTTAGGGGAGTATGACGCGGGCGAGGTCGCGGCGGTCGGGTACTCGGTAGGTAGCGGGCTGGCGGCTCGCGCGGCGCTAAAATACGGCGCTAAGCGGCTAGTTTTAATCGCGCCTTATTTTAGCCTAGAGGAGCTAGCGCGGGAGAAAATGCCGTTCGTGCCGAAATTTTTAATCAAATACAAAATCCCTACGTTCGAGTTTGTAGGCGGTTTTAGCGGGCCGGTGACGATATTTCACGGCGAGCACGACGAGCTAATCGGCGTGGATAACTCGCGCAGATTGCTTAAATTTCTAAAACCGGGAGATAAAATTTACGAGCTAAACGCCGGACACAACGATATCT
>CAUQRE010000243.1:0-2848 GCA_963520315.1 uncultured Campylobacter sp.
CATCGATCCTGCTCCGCCGGCGATAAGAGCGTAGTGGTAGAGCTTGGCCGCGTGCAGTCCGATACGAACGGGGATCGTGCGCTTACCCTTGAGTGCATCGTTTTGGATGTCGCGCATATTATTTAAATTTAGCACCGCCGTGCTTAACATCCCGCACGCGCACGCAGGCAGCAGTAGTGCCGCATCAAGCGAACGCGCGTATAAAAAGTACGAGCCCAGCACGCTAAGTAACCCAAAAAACAAAAACACGAAAACGTCGCCTAGCCCTTTGTAGCCGTATGCGTCGGCGCCCACGGTGTAGCGGATCGCCGCGTATATCGACGCGCCGCCTAGCGCCAAAAATAGCAGTACGAGATAAAACCGCTCGCCAAACGCCAAAACGCTTAGTGCGAGGCTCGAAAATGCCGAAAGCAGCGCCGTAGCGACGATAATGCGCTTCATCTCGGCCACGCTCATCTGCCCAGTTTGGATCGCGCGGCGCGGCCCCAGCCTGCCATCGTCGTCTGTGCCTTTTACCGCGTCGCCGTAGTCGTTGGCGTAGTCGCTGAGTACCTGAAACAGCAGCGTCGTAAGCAGCGCCAGCGCGAAAATATCTGCCCTAAATACGCCCGCGCCGTATGCTGCGCCGCTGCCGAGCAGTACGCCCGAGACGCTAAGAGGTAGCGATCTAAGGCGAGCTGATGCGTAAAGAGCCTTTGCGGTTATCATTTTTTGCCTTTTTAAATTTATACGCCGAATTTACGGCAAATTTGAGCTCAAATTTAGCACCCGAATGCAAAAAATAATATAAATTCGGCTTGTTAAATTTGCGTTTTTGAGAGATTTTTAAATTTGCCTTCAAACAGCGGTTGCGAAACGGCGTTTTGAAGCAAAACAGCGGTTGCTTGCTTTGGTTTTACGGCTACGGAATTTACGCCGCGAGACGCTCGGCTGTGCAGGTTTGCCGTAAATTTAACTCGTTTGATTGCGATCTATTTTAAAGAAAAATGTCGCGCAGGCGGCTTTTGGGTGCTAAATTTAGGGCAAATCTAAGCAGCTATGAGGATTTAAAATCGGCGCTTAAAATTCGGCTTTGTATTTTTTGAGTATGATTTTTGAGCTCGGCAAATTTGCTCGCAAAAACGGTTTGCAGCGTAAATTTGAGCTTCTTTTGCCTCGTGAAAAGCAAATGCTATTTTACGGCGATTTGCCAAATTTGAAGTTAAAATTTATCGGCGTTTGCGGCTATTTTGCGTTTTTTAAGCGTCTTTTTAAATTTGCTTTTCTCGGCGCGAACTTCGCTGTTTTTGGTATCAAATTTAGTAGTTTCCAGCTAACTCTCGTATCGTCGTGTGGCTTTGCTTGCATATCGCTTGCTGACGCGCCGCCGTTGTTATTTTAGTCACGCGCGTCTGCCGAGCTTTTATCACGGTCAAATTTGCTTGCTAGCATGCCGTCTGGCGTATTTCGCCGCTCGTTTCGGACTTGCGCGCCGTCCACAAAATTTTACCGCCTAAAATTTTATCCGCCGACAAAACCGAATGTCCGCGAGATTTTTGTATTGGCGGTTTGCGTTTGGATATTTTCGGCGCGATTGCAGCGCGTTTACGAGCCGTCTGCTACGGCAAATTTTAAAATATCTTCTGCGCAAGGCACGGTCTTTTTGCTTGGACGCCGATACCGGCAAGCGCTCTAAAAAATCTCTCAAAATCGCTCGCAACGCGCCTGCCGCAAAGCTCTTTGCCCCCAAGCAGCCGCGCATAAATCGCGCCGTTCGCGCAATCAAGCAAAAATCCACGGATGATCGCCCACGGCAAAAACTATCAAATTTGCAGGAAGCGCCTCACCTCGCCACCATTTGCCGCCGTATTAGTCGGCGCCGTTTAGCCGCTCAAAGCTCGCTCGCGTAGTCTCTTTTGGCGTTAAAACACGTGCTATAAACCTTAAATTCGCCGAATTTAAATTTACAAACTAGGCGCGAAAACGCAGGCGGAAATTTGACGCCGAGAGTTTCTTGCGCTTTTTCTATCGCCCGCACTGACGCGCTAGAGCCGCATTGCGGCGGCAGTCTCATGCCCGTTATGTTCTCTTGCTTTAGAGGCAGGTAGTTCTCGTCTAGCTCGAGGGCGATTTGGTCTAGCTCTATAAACATGTCTTTTCCGCATCTGGTTTATCTGAGATTTTTTATTTCGGTTTTTATCGTTTTGCGCTTATGTTGCGGCGGCGACCTTGCGTAAATTTAAAGATCGCGCCGCGCTTGTAATTTTTAAAATTTACTCTCGCGCTTTGCTATATGCATTGCCCGATCGTCAAATTTACCGCGCTCGTTTGTTTGGGTAAATTTGACTTATCGCTTTTAGCTGCTTGCCGCGATTTTTACCTTGCCTGCGCCGCTTGAGCGCGCTAGCCTTTTATTTTAAAATCGCAAAACCGATACCGACCTTATCGGTGTGGCGGTTGTAGTCGATGAGGCTCTCGCCGTATCCCGTAAAGTACTTCACGTAGCCGTAAACGCCGCTTTTTCCAAACGGAAATAGCCAGCCAAGTTCGCCCGCGCCGCGGTTTGTTTTATCAAAATGCAGATTGTTTCGCACCATCGCCGTAAAGACGTGACCGCGGAAAGGTAGGGCGAAATTTATATCCATGTTGCCGAGGTATTTTTCGATGTCTGGGTTATCGTCGCTGCCCTTGCTCTCAGGGATGCGCGCCCACGCTCGCGGGATCACGACGAGGCTGCCGGCGTAAAGTTTGGCCTCGAGATAGACGCGGTTCCACGAGCGAGACTTCTCGCCGCCCTGGCCGTTACTCTCGTGTAAAAGCCCCGCGCGCAGGTAGTCAAGGCTTGGCAGCGCCTCAAATCTCATCGGGA
>CAUQRE010000244.1:0-2848 GCA_963520315.1 uncultured Campylobacter sp.
TTGAAATGAAGCAAAAAATGGCGGCGGCCAGGCGAGATTTCGACAAAGAGATCGAAACTAAAAGGGCCGAATACAAGGCGCATTTGGACGCTTTAAACGCGAAAGAAAAAGAATTCGACGCTAAATTTGCCGTAGCCCTAAACGCTAAAAAAACAGAGCTTGAAAACGAAATAAAAGCAAAACTCGAAAGCGAAAATTTAAACATAGTAAACGCCCTAAAAACCGAGCTTGAAGCCAAGTCAAAGCAGATAAACGAGCTAAATTTAAAGACACTTGAAATAGAAAAGCTAAAGCGCGAAAAGAGCGAGTTTGAAAGCGCGCTGATGGCTAAAACTGAGGCCGAGCTAAGCAAGCGCCTAAACGAGGAAAAAGAGCGGCTAGGCAAGGCTTTGACCGAGCAAAACGAGCTAAAATTTAAGCAAAAAGACGAGCAGCTAGAGGCGCTAAAAAAGCAGCTAAACGAGGCGCAAAGGCGCATAGAGCAGGGCAGCGAGCAGCTGCAAGGCGAGACGCAAGAGCTTGCTATCGAGGCGTGGCTGCGGGAGAAGTTCGTATTTGACGTCATAGAAGAGGTTAAAAAGGGCGCAAACGGCGCGGACGTGATGCAGATCGTAAATACCCGCGAGGCGCAAAACTGCGGTAAAATTTACTACGAGAGCAAACGCACGAAAAATTTCTCAAACGAATGGATAGAGAAATTTAAAGCCGATATGCGCGCATCGGGCGCAGACGTCGGGGTGCTCGTTAGCGAGGCGCGGCCGCGGGAGCTAGAGCGCATGGGGCTGGTTGACGGCGTATGGGTGTGCAACTACGAGGAGTTTAAGGCGCTTTGTTTCGTGCTAAGGCAGGGCGTCGTGGAGCTAAATTTCGCCAGGAACTCCGCGCAAAACCGCTCAAACAAGATGGAGATGCTCTATTCGTATCTGGTTAGCAACGAGTTTAAGATGCGTATCGAGGCTATCGTAGAGGGCTTTTCTGCGATGAGCGAGGAGCTAGAGCGCGAGAAAAACGCGATGAAACGAATCTGGAAGAGCCGAGAAAAACAGATCGAAAAGGTGCGCGACAACGCGATCGAGATGTTTGGCTCGATAAAGGGGATCGCGGGAAATGCGATAGGGGAGATAAGGACGCTGGAGCTGGGGTTTGATGCGGGCGATTTTGATTCGCCATAAATGGCGGATTTTAGAATAAATTTTTCTACGCCTCCCCCCCCCACAGTCACGGACGACCAGTCCGCTTCTTTGCGGGTAAGAAAAATTTATTTAAACTACGTCTATTCTGCCTGGAATATTTGTTTCATATCTTGCTAAATTTGCAAATTTAACTCTGCTAAAATTTAAAAATGAAAGGCCCAAATTTGAGTGATTATGATTTGCCTAAAGGTACCGAGCTTGATGACGATGAGAAGGTTCTGTATTGCTATCAAAATGTAAATTCTTTTTTTGTCGTTAGGATGTTTATTTGCATGTTTTTGTTATTCGTTTTGTTTAATATCATAGACGCCAGTATCTTGTCTATGATTGTCATATCCGCCGTTTCAATTTTTCTATTTTACATTATGTATTGCGAGATATTGAATTATAAAAGGCGATGCATATATATTACCAATCAAAATTTTATTACTGGAAATAATATAAAAACAAAAAAAGAGGAAATATCATATTTCTACACAATTTATGCATTTGGATATCGTCCCGTAATCGTCTTTTATAAAAATAAAAAGTTTTTGTATTTTTTATTTGTCGAGGATGATGTAAATTTTAAAACTGCGATGAGCGCTATTTACGACATCTCGCTTAATGAAGATTTTAAATTTGATTTAGTTAGTGGAGCGTATGGATTCGCCAAGAGCTATGCGATAAGGAAATTAATAAAATAGTGCAAGTACGCAAAAGCATATTGATTAAGCATTGGTTCGGTGTGCCGCCGCCGCGCTATATATTTTAAATTTGCAACGGGGCTAAATCCGCAAATTTGACTTGGCTAAAATTTAAAAACCCAGCGAAGTTCTGCTTTAGCTTCACTGCGTTCGCTACCGCTCAAAGCAGCCTGCAAGCAAGAGGAGACTGCTACCGCCAAGCATGGCACAGTTTAAACCCATCAATACAAAAGCAAAAATAACGTCAAATTTCAACAAACTAAATTTTATGTTTTCAGGATGCGGTCTGGGCGAGTAAAATTTTTCAAATTTAGCTTGCATCGACCTGAATTTTATACTTGCCGCAGCGCGGGCAGCGAAACAGATGGCCCGCCGTATCGCCTCCTGCTACGAGGTAACCTCGCGCGTTTGCTTTGGTAAGCATTTGGAGGGTTTTGCTAAATTTGCTAGGCTTCGAGCTACGATTTACCCGCGCATTTACTATAAAACAAATAGGTAAGAGCATAAAAGGGGCTAAATTTCGCCGACAAAGACTAAATAAATCTAAAGGATATTTGCAAGATTTTTAAAATGAATGAAAATCAAAGGGTGGTGGGTTCACCAGGACTCGAACCTGGGACCATCCGGTTATGAGCCGGATGCTCTAACCAACTGAGCTATGAACCCACAGTTGAAAGAAAATCGTATTATACAAGAAAAAGCTTATCTAAATATAAAAAATAGCCTTTTTTACGTGAAGTATAAAACGAACAAATTTAAAAAGAAAAGCCCTAAAATAGGGCTTATAAATTATTTATAATTTTTTATCGCAGCGTCTAAAATCTCTTTTGCAGCATTTGCATTTTTAAATTCTTTCACCTTAACCCATTTATTTGGCTCAAGAATTTTATAAGTTTCAAAGAAATTTTTGATCTTATTTAGCGTTGCAACTGGTAAGTCTTCGTAGCTTTTTATCGCATCATATCTTGG
>CAUQRE010000245.1:0-2845 GCA_963520315.1 uncultured Campylobacter sp.
AAAACGCCGAGTTGTAGTTGGTGCCGTTTTCGCGAGCTAGCGCGCCGGCGACGATGGCGATCTTTTGGGATTTCTCGAGTAGTTCTGAGATCAAATTTCGCTCGTGCGTCATGTAGACGGGAAAGGCGCTCTCCGGCAAAATAACCGCTCTAAATCCCGCGCTTATCGCCTCATCTATGATGGCTAAATTTTGATTTATAAACTCGTTTTTTAGCTGCTTGACCCACTTTAGCTCTTGCGGCACTTCGGTGTTTGCGAGCTTTACTTCAAAAGGTAGGGTTTTAAAATTTGGGGTACCATACTGCACCGCGCAGGCTAAAAGCGCGGCAAAAGCGATAAATTTGAAGCGGTTTTTGACGTAAAACAGGGACAAAATCGCGGCGAAAATAAACGCGAGCGCGAGCAAACTGGGCGCAAATATGCCCGGCACGAAAACGGCTTCTAAATTTAGCCAGTTAAAGCCGAAAGGATGGATATTTGAAACTAAAATAAGCAGCAAAGCCTTTAGCCAAATTTGATCCGGGATACCCGCTATCAAAAACAGCGCGCCGTAGATGATCCCGATAGCTAAAATTTCAAGCGGGATGAGGTAGCTAAGCTCGTAATAAACGAGGCTAAAGCTGATCCAGTAAAACCATAAAATCCCGATAAAAAATCCCGTCCAAAAAAAGCCGCGGCGGTCAAATTTGAGTAGCAAATAAAAGCCTGCGATCGCAAAAAACGGCGAGATAAAATTTAAAATTTCGCCGCCTAAAACATCGGCAAGTATAAAATTTGAGATTAAAATCGCGCCGACAAAGGCTTTTATTATAATTTTAGTGCTAAAATAAGGGCTTAAAATTTTTTTTATTAAGGAACCCCATGCAAGAAGGAAATTTCGTAGCTTCATTACTGCCTCTAGTCGTGCTTTTCGCGATATTTTATTTTTTGGTTATCAGACCGCAGCAAAAACAGCAAAAAGCTCATGCCGCAATGATAGCCGCACTCGAAAAGGGCGACAAAATCATAACTAGCGGCGGACTAATCTGCGAGGTGATAAAACCGGAAGATGATTTTATCAGAGTTAAGCTTAACGATGACGTAATCGTGCGCGTTTCACGCGAATTTATCGCGAGAAAAATAGAAAAAACAGAGACGAAAGTAAATGCGTAACGGCAAAATAACATATAGGCTGATCATCTTTGTTTTGGCTTTGATTTTGGGCATTATATTTTCCGCGCCGTCTTTTACGGACAAGCTAGGCGGCTCTAAAATCAGCCTCGGACTTGATTTGCAGGGTGGACTTCATATGCTCCTTGGCGTCGAGACCGAGGAGGCCATACACTCAAAGATCAAGTCGGTAGCCGCTAGCGTGAACTATTTTGCAAAAAAAGAAGACGTTTTGATCGATAGCTTTAAAATCCGCGAAGACAAGGTGGACTTTGAGCTGCTTGATGCGGACGAAGCCGCTAAAATCGACGGTATGCTAAAAGATATCAAGGGTCTTAATGTACAAAAAGACGGACTAAAATACTCTATCGGCTTAACCGATGCCGAGAAAGCCGAGACTATCGAATACGCGATAAACCAAGCCGTAGAAACGATTAGAAACCGACTCGATCAGTTCGGCCTAGCCGAGCCTACCGTAGCAAGACAGGGCAAGGATAATATCCTAGTCGAGCTTCCTGGCATCAAAACGGCTGAGGACGAACAGCGCGCACGCGATCTCATCGCAAAAGCCGCGCACCTCCAGCTGATGGCCGTCGATGAAAAGCGCCAACCGCAGGCAAACTCTATGAGCGAGGCCGAGGCTGAGAGCTACGGCGACGTCATCTATCCGGACGTCAAAAACGAGCAGATAAAATACGTCGTAAAAAACATCCCCGTACTTGACGGCGCGATGCTAACGGACGCTAGAGTCGCCTTTGACCAGCGAAACAGCTTGCCCGTTATTAGCTTTACTCTAAACGCCGAGGGAGCTAGAATTTTCGGCGATTTTACCGGCGCAAACGTCGGCAAGCGCCTAGCTATCGTGCTTGACGGCAAGGTTTATTCTGCTCCTTCGATAAACGAGAGAATCGGCGGGGGAAGCGGTCAGATAAGCGGCAATTTTAGCGTCGAGGAGGCTCACGACGTAGCTATCGCGCTTAGAAGCGGCGCTCTTTTGGCTCCGGTAAAAATGCTAGAAAAACGAAGCGTCGGACCAAGCCTTGGCGCCGATAGCATAAGACAATCGATGATTGCGCTAGCCTCGGCATCGGTTTTGGTGGTGCTGTTTATGATAGTTTATTACGGATTTAGCGGCATTTTGGCAAATATCGCCCTTGTCGCAAATATCTTAATACTGGTCGCCGTGATGGCGATGTTCGGCGCTGCTCTAACATTACCTGGAATGGCCGGCATAGTGCTAACCATCGGTATGGCCGTGGATGCAAATGTCATCATAAACGAGCGTATCAGGGAGCTGCTGCGCGACGGAGCCAGTATCGCAACGAGCGTAAAAAAGGGCTACGAAAACGCTATGAGCGCGATCATAGACGCAAATTTGACCACGCTTATCACGTCAGTCGTGCTTTATGCCTACGGCACCGGGCCGGTTAAAGGCTTTGCCGTTACTATGGGCATAGGTATCATCGCATCGATGATAACGGCGATTTTGGGTACTCACGGTATGTTTGATACGATTATAAATAAAATAGAAAAAAGCGGCAACACGCGGTTTTGGTTCGGTTATAAAAGGGTATAAATGCAATTTTTCTCAAAGGCACATGTTTATGATTTTATGAGCAAGCGCTACATCGCGCTAGCCGTCTCAGCCGTGCTATTTTTCGGTTCGCTTTTTTTGATGGCGACGAAAGGCTTTAAC
>CAUQRE010000246.1:0-2844 GCA_963520315.1 uncultured Campylobacter sp.
GGCTTTGCATGCAGGAGGGGAAAAAAGAAGTAAAGCGCATACAAACGCCTTTGCATACTCTAATAAGATACGACAACAACTGCGTTTCGATTATCTTTACGCCGTTACAAGGATAGTCTAATTTTGTTTAAACGTCCAAAATTTATGGATCAAAAACGTTATAATCGGCATAACAAAAATAATCAAGACGGTCTTTACGTAGCCGTTTTGATCCGTAAAATCGCTCAAAAACATAGCTATCAGTAGGGCAATAAACTGAATAATGAAAAATCTAAGGGCTTTTTTTAAATTTAGACCGCTTTTAAAAACTATTTTTGATTGAGCCAGATACGAAAAAACGTAGGCGACCAAAAAGGCGGCGATATTTGCGATTACGACGGAGCCTTTAGTAAAATACATATAAGTCCAGGCTACGCATATATGAATGAGCGTGGATAAAGCGCCCACTAGGCCGTATTTTACGACCTGCACTTAGTATTCGCCTTCTATTATGTAGCTTGGACGGCGCTTGGACTCGGAGTAGATTCTGCCTATGTATTCGCCTAAAATCCCTATTCCGATGAGCTGGATACCGCCCAAAAATAGCATAATAACCGCAAGCGATGCGTATCCTGGCAAATCTACGCCAAATATTAGGGTTTTTAAGATAATGAAGCTACCGTATAAAAACGATAAAAAAGAAACCAATGCGCCGATATAAAGCCAAATCCTAAGAGGCAGAGTGCTAAAGCTAGTTATCCCGTCAAGCGCGAAATTCCAAAGCTTCCAGCCGTTAAAGCTGCTTTGTCCGGCCTCGCGTTTTTCTCTGACGTATTCGATGACGGTCGTTTTAAAGCCGACCCACGCAAAAAGCCCCTTCATAAATCGTTGATTTTCGGGTAGTTGCTTTAGCGCTTCTACGGCCCTTTTGCTCATCAGCCTAAAGTCTCCGACGTTGTTTGGAATATCTACGTTTGAAATTTTGCCATTTAGCTTATAAAAAAGATCCGCGCTGACTCTTTTGGCGAAGCTATCTGACGTTCTATCCGCGCGTTTGGCTAGCACGACGTCGTATCCTTCGCGCCATTTTGCTACGAGCTCTTTTATGAGTTCGGGCGGGTCTTGCAAATCTACGTCTATAGGTATCACAGCCTCGCCTCTAGCTTTATCCAGACCCGCCGTTAGCGCGGCTTCTTTGCCGAAATTTCTTGAGAAATTTATAATCCTTATATTTTTAAAATTTTGTTTCGCGTTTAGCAAGACGTTTAGCGTGTTGTCCTTGCTACCGTCGTTTATAAATACTATTTCGTACGGTTCGTTTATTTGCGCCAAAATTTCTTCTATACGTCGTAAAAACGGCTCTATCGTCTCTTCTTCGTTATAGCAGGGGGCTATTATGGAGATTGTCGGGTTATTCATTTTATTTTCTTTGTAGTATCGCGGCGGCGATCGCAAATCCGCCGTCGTGGCTAATCTTGATTTCGGCGCCTTTTACGTTAAAATTTTTAATGATTTTTTCTGAAAATTTTACTTTAGGCGCATTTTTGTCGTCTTTGTAAATTTGAGCGTCGAAAAACGAAAACTCGGCCGAGATCCCGCAGCCAAGAGCCTTGCTGATAGCTTCTTTAGCTGCGAAAAATCCCGCTATCGTAGCGTCCGTTTTTGCGATACTTATCTCTTCGTCGTTTAAAAAATATCTCAAAAAATCCTCGCCTCGTCGCTCTTTAAGCCTTGAGATTCGCGAGATCGCTACGATATCTATGCCGATCATTGCACCACAAAGTCGGTAAAGTAGATGTTTTTTATATGACCGTCGGCCAAAACCTCGTTTAGGCGGTCGACTATCTCGTCTTTTAGGCGATTTTTGCCTTTTTGAGTGCTTACTTCTTCATACGTTTTAGACGAGAGGGTAGATACTATTATGTCCCTGATTAGCGGCTTTTTCTTGTCGATTTCAGGCGTTAGCGTCTCGGCGCTAAGCTCTAGATCGACCTTTGTTTTTAGGTATCTCGAGCCGCTTTCGCTAAGTAAATTTACGATAAACTGATCTAGCGGATAAACTGGCCCCATATTTATATAGTCGTTTGAGCGCTTGCCTGCTGTATTTTTAGGCGCCGAAGCTTGAACCTGCTCGGTTTGCGCCTGCACTGTTTGCGCTTGCGCGGTATCTTCGCTATTTCCCATTAGTAAAAACGCTAAAAGTCCGCCGACTACCAAAAGAAGCAACAAAATAACGATGATGATGACGAGAACCAGCCCGTTTCCTTTTTTGCTTTGATTTTCCAAAATGTCTTCAGCCATTCATTCTCCTTAAAATTTTAGCTATAATTATATCTTAAATTTTTAAAAAATGAGAAGGCAATGGTACATAAAACAAATGCCGCGAGGTTTCTAGACGGCAAACATATCTCCTACGAGCTAGTCGAATACGAAGTGGATGAAAGCGATCTGAGCGCCGTTCACGTGGCTGCCGTTTGCGGCGAGCAAATAGAAAAAATCTACAAAACCATCGTCTGCGAATGCGAGCCCAAAGGCTACGTCGTAGCGTGCATACAGGGCGATTTGAGCTTAAATTTAAAGGCTCTGGCAAGACTTAGCGGGCATAAAAAGTGCGAACTTTTAAACTTAAGAGAGCTTGAAAAGGTGACGGGCTACATCCGCGGCGGCTGCTCGCCCATAGCGATGAAAAAGGCCTTTGAGACGTTTTTTGACGAGAGGATTTTAAAACAAGACTACGTCTACGTAAGCGCCGGTGTGCGCGGAAAACAGATAAAAATCGAGCCCCAAAGCTTGATAGAAGCCATCAACGCAAAGCTCGGCGACGTCGCCGTTTAGTAAAATTTAACCCAAAAATGCTAAAATACG
>CAUQRE010000247.1:0-2828 GCA_963520315.1 uncultured Campylobacter sp.
TTAAAGAGCGGCACGTTGCTAAGTCCGCCGCTTAAAAAATAAATTTGATTTTCCAGCCGTTTGATGAGTGAGGCGACCTTGTGCGCGGAGGAATCCACGATGGCGTAGGCGATCTCGCTAGTTTCAGCCCCATTTGCGCTTAGCGAGACGATCTCGCTTTCTGCAAAAACAGTGCACGTCGAGCTAATTTTAATCGCGGGATTTTTGCGGGCGGTTTTGTAAATTTCGCTAAGCTCAAGCCCCAAGCGACCCGCGCTGATCTCTAAAAATTTGCCCGTGCCCGCCGAGCATTTGTCGTTCATGATAAAATCCGTCGGTTTGCCGTTTTCTATCTTGATCGCTTTGGTGTCTTGCCCGCCCACGTCGATGACGGTGCAATCAGGCTCAAACAAAAAGTGCGCCCCAAGCCCATGGCATAAAATCTCGCTCATGCTCAAATTTGCGTACTCTACGCTCACGCGCCCGTAGCCCGTAGCCGTCACGAAGCCCTCTGCGTAGCCTTTTTGCTCTAAGGCTTGCTTGATCTGGCGCGCGACCTTGACCGCGCTAAAGCCGCTTGGCAGCAAAAATAGCTCGCAAAATTCGCCGCGTTCGTCCATAACGGCGACCTTTGACGAGGTCGAGCCGATGTCGATACCGATAAAATGCATACTCTGATCCGTAGAAAATTTTTCCGACACGCGGAGCTAAATTTGGGCGTAAATTTAAACCCGTCAAAAATAAATTTGCAAAAATCGTAAAAAAGTATTTGTGCAAACGTAAATCGCGACCGCGATCTGCTTTGGTTGAAATTATAGCCAAAATCGGCCGTAAAAAGCGGCGAAAAATTAAAAAATATTATTTTCGGGTAAAATTCTAACTCAAAAGGCGCGAAAAGACGATACGCCGAGCAGATCCGAGATAAAGCGTTTCGTTTTACCTTGCCAAAGCTCTCGTAACGCTACGCTTGCCGCAAAGGCGCAAAAATCAAATACCGCGCTAAGTCAAACACCCTTTTTCTTCTTCCGCCGCGCCGTAGTCTTGCTTTAAGTTTGCCGCCATACCCGCTTCTTTGGTGGCGTTTAGGTCGGGATTTTTGCATTTTTGACCTTTTCTAGCGTATCTGCGGCTAGCAATGGCGAAAGACCCGGCTCGCTAGCAAATAAATTTATCGTCGCAAGTAGCGCCGGGAATAATCTTTATCGGTATCTTCTTTAAATTTAACGCGCGATTACGGCAAAAGCACGGCGGAGCGTTTTTCGGCTTAGACAAGAATTTAGTCGCAAACAAAAATTTCAAGCAAATACAAAACGCATAAATTTACTAGGCTTAAATTAACCGGCAAAGCAAAAGTCGCGAGCCTAACCCCGCGCTTTGGCGATGCAAGCGGCGACGGCCTGCATCAAAGCTCCGCGAAATCCGCCCTTTTCAAGTGCGGCAAGTCCCTCTATCGTGGTTCCCGCGGGCGAGCAGACCTCGTCTTTTAGCGCGGCCGGGTGCTTGCCGCTTTGGATCAGACGCGCCGTCCCTTCTACGGCTGCCGCAACGGCGTCGTAGCAAAGCTGCCTAGGCAGTCCGCCCCGCACGCCGGCATCGGCCGCAGCCTCGATAAAGGCGCACGCATATGCGGGCAGGCTTCCCGCGATGCCAGTAAATGCGGCAAACCCGGCCTCGTCTATCTCGTAAATTTTACCGATTTTAGCGATTATCTCGCGCACGCTCTCTTTCTTAGCCTCGCTAAATCCCGCGTCAAAGCAAAGAGCCGTGGCCGATGCGCCGATGCAAGCGGCGATATTTGGCATCGCGCGAGCGATATAAACGCCCTCGCCTACAATTTGCCTAGCGCGCTTTATGTCAAAACTCGGCGCCAAAAGAAGCAAAATTTTGCCTGCAAGCTCGGGCGCGATCAGACGCAAGATAGCCTCGTAGCTAGCGGACTTAGTAGCCAGCACGATCGCGTCCGCTTCGCGCGCTAGATCCGTTTCGCTCGCGGCTATTTTTATGCCGAATCTCTGCCGCAAAGCCTCGTTTTTGCTTCTAGCATAGGCTAGGATTTCAAATTTCGTCTTTTTTTCGCATTCGCGCGGGCTCGCCGTATCGCTCGTTTGCGACGGATTATTCGTTCTTTGCGCCTCGCTAACGCCGCTGGATTTCCGCTCGTCCTCGGCAAAGCTTCGCCCCGCGTCCGCTTCGTCAGATTGCGCGCGCCAAAGCGCCTCTATCATCGCGCCGCCCATATTTCCGCCACCGATGAAGCCGATTTTTACGTTTTTCATTTCGCCGCCTTTTTTAGAGTGCCGATTTTGACCGCTTTGCCCGTGATCGCGTCACGTACCGCCGTGCTATCCGCCCAGATCGCGCCCGTAACCTGCCCCGGCGCCAAGGTATAAACGCCGCCCGTTTGCGCCTCGTCGCTCGCCTTAAACTCGTTGCCCGCGACCAGCTCATAGACGTCCTTCGTATCGTTTTCAAATTTGATCGCCGCTTTTAGCGTCGGCCCCATTTTCTGTTTCGCCGCACCCGCGTACTGCTCGAGCATGTTTTTGCTAAGCTTGCCGTAGACGTCGCCGTATTGGCTTAGATATATCCGCACGGCGCGCTTATCCGAGTTTTTGCCGCCCTTTTCGCCCTTGCCTACGCTAACGCTCATCTCATAGGCGGTTTCTCCCGTCGGGAAGTTCTTAAATTTAGCGTCCGGGACGAAAACCCGCACGTTGTCCGTTACCGTTTTCGTTTCGTGCGTCTGCGGCGTTATACCCGTTAGCACGAGCGTGGATTTCACGTCCGAGCTTTTATCCGAAACAAGCGCGGAGATCGGTATGCGCGTAAGCAGCGTCGTCTCGTAGCAG
>CAUQRE010000248.1:0-2821 GCA_963520315.1 uncultured Campylobacter sp.
ATTCGTCGCCCCCCGCGATCTTGCCCAAATATAGCTCGTCTTCAGGTTCAGTTGTGTATCTGGCACAGATATAACCAGATGGCGCGCAAGCTCTATGAAAAAGCTTGCAAGCTCGGAAGATTTGATGCTTGCGAGCATTTAGAGACTATGAGATGAGAGGCTCTAACATCAAGCGCGAAAACGCATAACAAAATGGGCTCACGAAAGAAGATACGTTAGTAAATTGAGTCTTAGTAAAGCCTAGGAATAAGCGATGCGCTTAAATTTAGATAGAAGTAAAATTTTAATAAATCGCTAGTGAGCGTTAGTAATTTTAAAAATTTGCGAGGTAAATGATGAAAATTTCAAAATATAATGCGAGCGGCAATGATTTCGTGATTTTTACGGATTCGGTTAAGGCGGATAGATCCAAGTTAGCGCGTGAGCTATGTGATAGGCGCGATGGAGTAGGCGCTGACGGGCTCATCGTCGTGCTACCGAAGTTTAACGGTATCGAGGGGATAAACTTTGAGTGGGAATTTTACAATAGCGACGGCAGCACCGCCGATATGTGCGGCAACGGCTCGCGAGCGGTATGCATGTATGCGTATGAGAATTTCTTGGCCGCGCAGAGTATGAAATTCCTAAGTGGCGCAGGCGTAATTAGTGGCGAAATTTTCGGTATTTTCGGCGGAAATTTGAGCGAGAGCATGCGCGGCGAGCTACGCAATGTAAGCTTTGGCGAGATTTTCAATCTTCGCCCTAACGCTCACGCGTTAGTAGCTAACGTAGAGGTAATGTTAACTTGTCCTAAACGCCTAGGCGAAAGCTTTGAAGAAGCAGGGCTAACGTGGTATTTTTATAACACTGGAGTGCCGCACTTGGTAACTTTTGTTAGTGATTTAAATGAGTTCGATGCTGCATTGGCCCGCGATCTGCGCGAAAAGTATAACGCTAACGTTAATTATGCGTTAGTTCAAAGTCGCCTCGCAAGCAAAATTTTAAAGGTGCGCACCTTTGAGCGTGGCGTAGAGGCAGACACTCTCGCATGCGGTACAGGGATGGCGGCATGCTTCATTGCAGGCGTCGAAAATATGGGGCTAGCTCCCGACATCCGCGTGATACCTGCAAGCGGCGAAATGCTAAATTTGCGCTTAGGAGATGGAGGTAAAATTTACTTTCGCGGCGACGTTAGGCATACTTTCGATGGCGAATTTATCGGATACGTGGAGTAGGCAGAGCGAAATTTCGAGCCGGTTTGCGTGAGAATCCGTCAAATTTTCGAGTGTAATTTATACAAAATTTCGCTTTTCGCTACGTTTGATAAAATAATATATTTGCAATACAGCATTGGAATTTTAAAATTTTATGATGATGAAATTTTAAAATTTACAGGGCATGGTTTGCGTGATAATTTTAGTTTTGAGGTAAAATTTGGCGCTTCACTGCAAAATTTAATTCCAAATTTCGGAATTTTATGAAATAAAATTTTAAGATTTTAGCATGCGGAATTTTGCTACTAAATTTAAAATTTTTGCTTGAATTTCATATTTGTATCGCATTAATTTGGACTTTTGTGGAATTTAGCATTATAAATTTACGCTCTAGCCCGCTCATTCGGTTTATAATTTTTGCTGCCGCCGCAAAAATTCCGTCGTGTTCGCACGAGTGAAATTCTGTCGTATTTGCACGAGTAAAATCCGCCACTAATAGCAAAAAGTGCGACATCAAGCAAATCCTCGCCGCGGGTAAAATCTGTCATTGACGATAAAGGCTGGATTTATCGATGCGGCAATTCTTGAAGCACGGTAGAATTCGCTAACGACGATAAAAGCATAGTGCAGTTACGGCGAAATTTAAAATTTGCGCCCGCCGAATTCTGCCGAGCCGTCATTTTGTCGTTTAAATTTTAAATTCCATCCGTGTCGGTTTTACCGAAACTAGGCATAAAATCTGATGATTAACTCTCTGGCGAGCGCTAAAATCACGACGAAGATTGTAAATTTTAATAAAGATTTTTGTCGTATCGCGACAAGCATGACGATGCCAAATAAAACGAGCGCAATATCTAAAAATGTATCTTTCATACGCTTAATTGAAATTTAATCAAAATGCTCAGTATGATAAGAAGTATTATAAAGCGCAAGATTGAGCGCATGGAGGATAGATCACCAAATTCTTTGTCATATTCCTTTTTTACCTCCCACTCAGCTTTCCAGGCGAACATTTTTACTATAAAATCCAGCATTTTCATCTCCTTTTTTAAGGCGAGTCGCATAAAAACGAAATTCTGTCGCGTTACGTGAAATTAAAGAATTCTATCTAATTGGCGCTTAAAATTTTTAATTTTGGGCTATTTGTCGGCGTTTTGGACGAGCGCTTTTTCGTATTTTTCGATAAAGCTTCGCCCTGACTCGCATAGGCGGTAGATGAAAATCTTCGACGCCTTGCCCGCATCAAGCCCCGTGTCCTTAATGCTTTCGCGCTCCAGATAGCCACAGTTTTTATGGATGATATCAAGAGTCGATTTGACCGAGGTGTAGTTGCGCCCACTCGCAGCTGCGAATTCGTTCACGGGTCTCATAAACTCCGCATCGCTTTGCTTATTGCGACACAAAAGCCCATCTTCGCCTTGCGATTCGACTAGTTTTAGCGTTTCATAAATGAGTTTGTCTTTTAATTTGATCATTGGCTTTCCCTTATGTAATTGATATGGGTTTGCCAAAATTATATCATAAAATTTATATTTTTATGATATGAGATGTCAATAATCAGAAGCTAAGCGCGAATTCATAAAACGGCACTACATCGCAGCGGATACCCTCAATCTCGAGCCTACCGG
>CAUQRE010000249.1:0-2814 GCA_963520315.1 uncultured Campylobacter sp.
CCTCATCATCACGCCTAAATTTTTGCTACTGGATGAGCCATTTGCCGGCGTCGATCCGATCGCCGTTAGCGACATACAAAGCATCGTTCGCGATCTAAAGAAGCTCGGCATAGGCGTGCTCATCACCGACCACAACGTCCGCGAGACGCTAGCTATCTGCGACCGCGCCTACGTGATCAAGGACGGTAGCCTGCTAGCTAGCGGCAGCGCGAACGAAGTCGCGAATAACAAACTCGTGCGCACCCACTATCTGGGCGAAGAGTTTAAATTTGTAGAATAATGCTAAAGCAAACTCAAGCTCCCAAAAATAAGCTCTCGCACACGTTGCGCTCGTGGCTGCCGATACTAAGCAGCAGCGTCGAGGAGCTAAAGGAGACGCTTGAGCCGTTTTTAGCGGATAATCCGTTTGCAAGCGTGCAGCAACGAAATTTAAGCGAGCTGCCAAGCGCTGCGCCATCTAAAAAAGAGAAAAATTTTTTCAAAGAAATATCAAAAAACAGCGTAACCGACAGTATAGAAAGCTTTAGCGTGGCTAAAACGGGGCTCTACGATAAGCTAATCGAGCAGATAGATAAGCCGCTGTTTCCGACCGAAAAGTCCCAAAAAATCGCGATGAAAATCATCGAGTGCATAAACGAGGAGGGCTACTACGAGCCTGAAGCCTTTGACGAATTTAGCGAGGCGGAGATCGAGTCGGTGCGAAAGCGGTTTGCCTACCTCGAGCCCGCGGGTATCGGCGCAAAGGACTACAAAGAGAGCTTTTTGTTTCAGCTTGAGGAGCTAAATTTGGACGAAAAGCTCTTTGAAAGCGCTAAAAAGCTTGCGTTAAATTTCGAAAACCTCTCCCAAATGCGTAAAATCCCGCTCTACAACGAAGCTCTCGCCGTCATCAAGAGGCTAAAAAATCCGCCCGCGATCGAGTATATGAGCGAGGCTGCGGCGATCATCCCCGACATCGTCATAGACACGAGCTCGGGCGGTATCGAGGTGCGCATTAACGACGACTTTTATCCCGAGATCGTCATCGACGTCGAGGGGCTGGACGAAAAAGAGAGCTTCGTCGCCTCGCGCGTAAAAGAGGCAAAAGACCTCATAGACGCGCTTGATATGCGAAAAGCCACGCTGCGCAAGATCGCCCTCATGCTAGTGGAGTATCAGTATGATTACTTTTTTGGCGGCGATATCAAGCCTATGCGCCTAAAGGACATCGCCGAGGATCTGGGGCGAAACCCTTCGACCATCTCGCGCGGCATCTCAAACAAATACCTCGAGTGCTCGCGCGGACTCGTGCCTATAAAGAGCTTTTTCTCCGCCGCGATCGACGAGGACGTCTCAAACAAGGCCATCAAGGACTTCGTAGCAAATCTCGTCCGAAACGAAAACCCCGCCAAGCCGCTTAGCGATCTAAAAATTTTGGAGTTTATAAAGAAGGAATTTAACGTCGAGGTCGTCCGCCGCACGATAACCAAATATCGCCTCGCGCTAAATATCGGCAGCTCCAGCGAGCGTAAAAAGACCTATCTGCTGCAATCGGGTAAGTAAAATTTGCCGCTTGGAGCGAGGCAAATTTGCCCAGCGCCGTAAATTTGAGCGTAAATTTTAAATTTAAGCGAGCTCTTGACGAGGGGCTTTTTGCTTTTAAATTTGGTCGTTTCGGTTTTTGCGGCTAAAAAATTTGTAATAAAGCATATAGATTAGCGATGTCAGTAAATATATTCCCACGGCAGAGAAAATACTCTGAAAAAGTGATATGTATTGAAATATTTCAAATTTGGTCGCAAAATCTATCTTAATATTTCACGCCATAAAGCTAACGCCGCCCGTGACGATGTAACCAGTATAATACACGTATATGGCAAAAGACCGAACGTAAATCTAAATACGAGCATTTTCCAGCTTAGTTTTTTTATATCCTCGCGCTCGCCTATATCCGTGTCCATAAATACTGTGTATATGCAGGTAACATAAAACGCCATCTCCGCCGCCCAAAGCAGTCCCAGCATCCACATATAGCTCGCGTAAAACTCGATTTCCTGCTTAAACGGACTAACGTCGCTAAAAATTTGGATATTCGGGAAGTATTGCTTCATAAAATTTACGAACTCTCGGCAAATCTCGCAGCAAGAAAGAATGTCGCCGGGTACGAAAAAATGCTGATGGCAAATAAAAAATAGACCGCCACAATGATGTTCGTAGCGACCTTGTCGTGGGTTTTACAATATTTATATAAAAAATTTTCTTGCAAAGTTGTCTCCATATCGTTTAAATTTAGCCAGCCGAGGCAGGGTTTGCGCCCCAAAACGCAAATTTGATTTAGCGTCAAATTTGCCCAAATTTGAAAAACGAGAAATTTACTCAACCCCCGCTTCAAGCTCTTTAAAATACGGCTTCAAGCTCTCGTAGGCGTTTTGGATACGCTGAAACTGCGTTTTGCACTCGTCTAAAAGCTCGGGGCTAAGCGCGGCGTGAAAGTCGGGGTGATAGGCCTTGACGAGCTCCAGATAGCGGTTTCGCACCTCTTCAAAGCTATCGTTTTTATCGCATCCAAGCACCGTAAAATGATCCTCGAAAAGGCTAGCAAGAGCAGCAAATTTGGCCTCGTTTTTCTTGGCGCAGATTTTGATGCGTTTTTTAAATTTTTCAAATTCCTCTTCGTTATAGTTAAAGATGATCGAAAATTTCATATATTCGCTTTTGTTAAACAGCTCTTCTAGGCGCGCGCATTCGCCCAAGTTTGCGATATTTAGGGCGATTTGACCCTCGGCGGATAAAATTTGCTTTGACTCAAAGCCCTTGATGATGTGCGAGATGAAG
>CAUQRE010000250.1:0-2811 GCA_963520315.1 uncultured Campylobacter sp.
CTTTTAGACTATGCACGGCGATGTGCGTTTCGCCGCTTAGCATGCTGTCCTCTAGCTCTTTTGTAAAAAGCCCCTTGCCGCCGATTTTAGCTAGCGGCGTATCAAGTATCACGTCGCCTTTGGTTTTCATGCCCGTTAGCTCGACTGCAAGCTCCGGGTAGCGCGATAAAATTTTATCTCTGATATGCTCGCTTTGCCACATCGCTAGCACGCTTTTTCTCGTTGCGATCTTTAGTTTTTCCATATTTGCCTCTTTTCTTCTACGACTTCGACGTCGATGATTTCGCCGTCATCGCGCGGTTTGTTCTGTCCGCTTTCAAATTTTTCGCGGTAAAATTCGCCCGCTCTCGCCCGCTCGCCGCCGTTTTTTAAATTTGCAAAAAACGCCACCGCTACGATCGCCGCACCCAAAACGTCGGTGATAAGCCCCGGGATAAACATAAAAAAGACCACGATCGCCATACCTACGCTACTAAAGACGTCCGCGGGCTTAAAAAACGCGATGTTGCTAGTTAGCTGAAAAAATCCGACGCGAAACATAAAAAATAGCCCCAAAATAGCCGATGCGATGACCTCTAGGACCAAATTTAAAAATCCGTACGCGTGGATAAAAAAATACGCCGCCACGATCTCCAAAACGACGTAAGGCGTAAAAAAATGCTTTATCATAGGCTCTTTAGGCGCGCTAAAATTTCGCTCGCTTTGACGGTTTCTTTAGTTAGCCCCTCGCGCGTGACGAGTTCGACCGTGCCTTCTGCTAGCCCCTTGCCTACGATCACGGCATAAGGAAATCCCATCAGCTCAAATTCACTCATCTTTACGCCAAAACGCTCGTTTCTATCGTCAAGTAACACCGAAACGCCCGCCGCACGCAGGTCATCGTAAAGCCCCTGCGCAAATTTAACGCCCTCTTCGTCCTTTAAATTTGAGATGATGATTTCAAATTTAAACGGAGTCAGGGTTTCGTTCCAGATTATGCCTTTTTCGTCATGGCTAGCCTCGACGGCGACGGCAACTAGGCGGCTAACGCCGATGCCGTAGCAGCCCATGATAAACGGTTTTGCCTTGCCGTTTTCGTCCAAAAACGTCGCACCCATCGGCTCTGAGTACTTGGTGCCCAGCTTAAATATATGTCCGACCTCGATACCTTTGCTAACGCTTAAATTTCCGCCGCAGCAAGGGCATTTATCGCCCGCTTTTACGGCGGTTAAGTCTTTGAAACGCTCAGAGTTAAAGCTGCTAACGCTAACGCCGACGAAGTGATAATCCCGCTCGTTTGCGCCGCAGATCATCTGCGACTCGCCCTGAAGCTCTTTGTCGATATAAAACTCCACGCCCTTTAGCCCGACCGGCCCGCAAAATCCGCCGACTAACCCCGCCGCCGCGATCTCGGCCTCGGTTGCGTCCTCTAGCTCGAGCGCCGCGCATGCGTTTTGGGCTTTGACCTCTTGTAGCTCGTCCTCGCCGCGCACGAAAAATACTACGATTTTCTCGCTCTTTTCGCCTTTAGCATCGATAAAAATCGCCTTTTTTATCACAGCTTTTATGCAGTAAAACTCATCGACTCTAAAAAACTCCGCCACGTCTTTGATGGTTTTGGCATTTAGCGTAAAAAATTTAGCCGCATCGGCCTCGGGCCTTTCGGCCTGCGTCGTTCGTTTTGCGCAGGTTGCGGCCTCTATGTTTGCGGCGTAGTCGCAGTTTTCGCAGACGATGATGTCGTCTTCGCCGCTATTAGCTAACACCATAAACTCTTTACTTCCGCTGCCGCCTATCGCGCCGCTATCGGCTCTAACCGCACGGAAATTTAACCCAAGACGAGTAAAAATTTTGCTATAAGTTTTTTCCATCAGGTCAAATTCTCGGTCCAGGTCCTCGGCGCTTGCGTGAAAGCTATATCCGTCCTTCATCAAAAACTCGCGCCCTCTAAGTAGCCCGAATCTCGGCCTTGCCTCGTCTCTAAATTTAGTATTTATCTGATACAAATTTAGCGGCAGTTGCTTATAGGACGTTACCTTGCCTCGCACGAGCGCGACCACGCTCTCTTCGTTTGTCGGGCTTAAAACGAAGTCGTTTTCTTTGCGGTCTTTAAAGCGTAAAAGCTCCTTGCCGTAGACGTCAAAGCGTCCGCTCTCGCGCCAAAGATCCGCAGACGTGACGAAGCTCATCGAGATCTCCTGCGCGCCTGCTTCGTCAAGCTCCTCTTTGACGATATTTTTTATATTTTCAAGCACCCGTTTGCCAAGCGGTAAAAAGTTGTAAAGTCCGCTGCCTACCTGCTCGGCGTAGCCCGCTCGGAGCAAAAATTTATGACTTGCCAGACTCGCGTCTTTGGGCGCTTCTTTTGCCGTCGGCGCGTAAAGTTTGCTAAATTTCATTCGTTCTCCCATTCAAATTCGTTATTTTCTTCTTGCGGCGTTTGCTCCGCTAGGTTAAATACTTCCCCGATCGCCCTTAGCTGCGCTTCGCTTCCCGCAGCTCCGGCGAGGTTTTTTAGATTTACCGTCGGCGCGTGTAAAAACGCCTTAAAAACCTGATGTATAAGGCGATACGCCTCCTCTTTGTCGCTATGTTTTAGATAGCCCTTTTTTAGGGCTTTTGCTAGCTCTCTCTCGGCGCACTCTTTAGCCTGCTCTCTGATGCCTTTTATTAGCGGCGTAACGGCTAGCTCGCGCAGCATTTGGAAAAACGCCGCCGTATTTCGCCCGACGATGCCGTACGCGATCTGCGCTTGCTCCTCGCGCAGGGCTAGGTTTTTATTTACGATCTCTTGCAGGTCGTCAACGGCGTAAATTTTGATATTTTCGCTCT
>CAUQRE010000251.1:0-2776 GCA_963520315.1 uncultured Campylobacter sp.
TAGCCCTTGTGTAAATTTACCCCGTTGGGGTTTGAAACTCAAGCCTTGAGTAGTAATTATATAGCTCATAATTTGTGTAAATTTACCCCGTTGGGGTTTGAAACCGTTTGAGGAGTTTGCGGCGATTAGGCCGGTTAGTTGGTGTAAATTTACCCCGTTGTGTGGGGGGGGAGTAAGCACCCAACCTATCCAGCCGCCAAAAATCAAATTCATACGCTAATGGGCATTTAAACGTCACCCATTTTTGGTTTTCGGGCAGATTTAAACCGACGAGCAAATAGACGCGCCGCAGACTGCACCGCCTCTAGCGATGATTTTACGCGTCTAAACCCGCTTGCTAGGGCTAAATTTGGCTTTGCTTGCAGAGGCTATTTTGCGCCCGCCTTAATCCCTTTTTATGCTTTTGATGATATAATTTCTCAAAAATAAGACTTTTGCGATTTGGAGCAAAATTTAGGCTTTGGATCAAATTTAGCGCGATTTTGGCGGCTAAGTTCGAGTCTGAAACCGCGCCGCAGCGAGCTTGATTTGCGCAGGTAAGCTTAAATTTAACGCCCTAAAAGCGCAAACGCTCTAAAATTTATCAAAAAAGGAGCCAAAATGAAAACGCTAGTAGTTTTATCCCATCCAAATTTCGCCGCCTCTCGCCTAAACAAGGCGCTGGCAAACGTCGCTAAAAGTGCGGGCGCCGAGGTTCGCCACCTAGAGGGACTATACGGCACCGACGCCCTTAAAATCGATGTCGCGGCGGAGCAGGAGGCATTTTTGCGCGCCGATCGCATCGTGTTTTTGTTTCCGATGATGGGCTTTAACGTGCCGTCGATGCTAAAGGCCTACATCGACTACGTGCTAAGCCGCGGCTTTGCCTACGGGCAGGGCGCGAAGATTGCGGGCAAACAGCTGCAAATCGCCGTGAGCGCGGGCGGCGGGCTAGGCGAATACTCCAAGCACGGCGCGATCAAATTTAGCCTAAACGAGATTTTGCTGCCGCTTCAGTGCTGCGCGGACTTTTGCGAGCTCGTTTACGGGCGCATTTTTGCTAGCTGCGGCGTGGAGCCGGACGTGTCTGATAGTGCGATAGAGGCGCACGCTGCGAGATTTACGAAGCTTTTAAACGACGAGCTTGAAGAGCACGAGTATCAAATTTAATGGCGCAAAACTTCTCGGCCTTGAGCCCAAATTTGCCTCGCTAGCGGCGATTTCCTGCGCGGAGTCGCCGCTTTTTAGATTTAGCCTTAAAAGATAGCTTCGGATCTAAAGCTAGATGTGAGCTCGGCGCATTTTAGCGGTTTTTCATCGTTGCCTTTTGGAAATGAGCTTTCTGAGTGACCGAGACCCGCACCTTTTTGTTGCTTTGCTTTGGAGCGGGCGTATTTTGCGGCGCGAATCGGTTAAATTTGCGTTATCGTAGCAAGGCTCGCAAGCCGCGTCTTTTTGACGCGGGCTATGATTTGGATTTTATGAAAATTTATTTTTACAGTTGGTTTTGGTTTTAAATTTAGCACGTTTTGCTGCATTTTAAAACGGCGCAAATCCTTATAAATTCGGAGTTTTTATGATTTTTGGCAAGATTGATTATCTAAATTTGCTTCCTTTTCACGTATTTTTAAAGCGCTCGCGCCTAAGCTTGCAGGATAAAAAAATCATCGAATTTAAAAAAGGGGTGCCTAGCAAACTAAACCGCGATCTGTGCTGCCGCAGGATCGATGCCGCCGTGATATCAAGCATCGAAAGCCGCAAAAAATGCTACAAAAAGGTGAGCCTGGGCATCGTCGCAAAAGGCGACGTCAAAAGCGTGCTCGTGCGAAAGGGCACCGCCGCGCGCCCGGATCCCGCGTCTGCGAGCTCAAACGCGCTAGCAGGAGTTCTGGGGCTTGAGGGCGAGGTACTCATCGGCGACCGCGCGCTAAAGGCGTATCTGCGGGAGGGCGAGGAGGCGTTTTACGATCTGGGGCGGGCGTGGCGCGAGCGGACGGGCTTGCCGTTTGTTTTCGGGCGATTTTCCTGCGTGAAGGGGCGCGGCGCGTATGAGCGGCTGGCGCGCGAGTTTTTGCGAGCAAATGTCAAAATCCCAAACTACATCCTCGCCAAATACGCCCAAACTAGGGGCATCAGCGCGGATGATATCAAATGGTATCTCAAATTTATCAGCTACGAAATCGGCGCGAAAGAGCAAAAAGCGCTGCGGATATTTTTCAAAGAAGCGCGAAAAAACGGGCGGATGGCGAAGCTTTTAGCATAGCAAATCGTAAATTTCTAACTTAAGCGCCGTTTGGACTTGTGCCTTTGGGGTGCCGATAAATGCGCTCTAGCGGTAAATTTACTTCGCACGCCGTCCAAGAAGCATTTAACGAGGAAGGCGGTAAATTTCCGCTAAGACCAAATCCGCAAGCATCGGCTCGGTTTTTGGCTCTCCCGGCAGGCAAAGCGGAAAGACGGGTTTGGTTGCAGCGGCTCTAGTAGCCAAGATCGCCTAGGACGCGACGCTAAAGGTATGCTTGGTCGCTGTCGGCTCTTTTTTACGGTGCTGTTTTGCTTGTGCTAAAGGCGGCTCAGTCGCGTCGCCGCGTAGTTTTGGCGTTTTGCAGCCTTTGTAAATGATGCGCGTGCATCAAAGGCGCAGCGATCTTGACCGCTACGAGACAAAGGCGCCTAAGTCCGCCCAAAAACCATCGCTACGTCTTTTGAGGCAAATTTACTAACCCGGCTTGTCGGTTTTATGCCGATTTATTTACTTTTGCGGCTTGAGTTTACCTATATTTGCTCGCATTTCTTT
>CAUQRE010000252.1:0-2772 GCA_963520315.1 uncultured Campylobacter sp.
CGTCAGGGGTGACTAGAGCCGAGTCGCTAAAGCTCTCGCCGCCGTGCACGATGCGGTGTCCGACGCCGTCAAGTTCGCTAAAATCATGCAGGATATTTGAGCTAGCAAACAGCCGCCTCATCGCCTCAAGCCCCTCGTGGTGGTCTTTTAGCGGCGCGTGCTCCTCGTAAATTTTATCCGCGCTAACGTCTTTTAGCTTGGCGTAGGAGCTTGCTTCGCCGATCTTTTCGACTAGGCCGCTAGCGATGACGCGGTTACCTGCCATATCAAAAAGCTGAAATTTAACCGACGAGCTACCTGAGTTTAAAACCAAAATTTTCACTATTTTTCTCCTTCGTTTGCGGCTTGTATCGCACTTATTAGGACCGTATTTACGACGTCTCCCACGCCGCATCCGCGACTTAGGTCGTTTACCGGTTTTTTTAGACCTTGCAAGATCGGTCCGACGGCGACGCAGTTTGCGCTTCGTTGCGCGATTTTATAGCCGATATTGCCCGCGTTTAAATTCGGAAATACAAAAACGTTCGCGCGGCCGGCTACGTCGCTGTTTGGTAGCTTTTTGCGCGCTACTGCGGGATCTATGGCCGCGTCGTACTGTACGGGAGCTTCGATTTTTAGGGTAGGATCGAGATCGCGCGCTATCTCGCCCGCGCTCCTAACCAGGTCTATATCCGCACCGCTGCCGCTATCTCCGCTAGAGTAGCTTAGCATCGCTACTCGCGGCTCCAGTCCGAACGCGCGCGCCGTGTCCGCCGAGGCTATGGCGATTTGCGCTAGTTGCTTGGCGTCCGGGTTTGGGTTTATCGCGCAGTCGGCGTAGATCAGGATCTCCTCCGCAAAGCACATTATAAACGAGCTTGAAACTAGCGGGCTATCAGGGCGGGTTTTGATGATCTGAAGCGCGGGGCGGATGGTATGCGCCGTGGTCGTGTTTGCGCCGCTTACCATGGCATCGGCTAGCCCTTCTTGCACCATCATCGTAGCAAAATACGTCCTATCTCGCACGAGCTCATGGGCTTGTTCCATGCTCACGCCCTTGCTTTTGCGAGCTTCAAAAAGCGCGGCGGTTAGACGTTCCGCGTACTCGTTTTTTTCTAAATTTATAAATCGCGCGCCGTTTAAATTTACCCCGAGCTTCTCCGCTTTAAATTTAACCTCGTTTTCGTCGCCCAAAAGGATCAAATTTACCGCGCCGCTTTTTAGTAAAATTTCGCTCGCTCTTAGTATCCGCTCGTCTTCGCTTTCCGGTAAAACGACGGTTTTTTTATCTTTTGCGGCGAGTTTAAATAGCGAGCTTTCAAACCTCAAAGGCGTGATTATATCTTGTTTTGCGTTTAAAATTTCATCCAAATTTCCGCTTACGATTAGCTTTGAGTTTCGCGTAAAAAAGCTCAAATTTTCGCGGCAAAAAACCGGAACGTTTAAATTTCTAGCGATTTGTAAATTTAGCTCTATTTCGCCGATATTTGCGATGCTTTTTGCAGGCTTAACCAGTACAAAATCAGCGCTCCCCGCCAGACGGTCAAATTCATCTACCGCGCTTTTAAAAAACTCCCGCTCGCTACCGTTTTCAAAAGCTTCTCTGGCATTTTCTAGTCCGTAAAAATCATTGACGGGGTCAAAAACGGCTACATTTTTAAATTTTGTTGATATAATTTCGTAAATTTCTTGAAAATTCGCGCCAAGCGCAAGGATAGAATCGGCCATAGTTTTCCTTTTGGAACTTGATTTGCTTATTTTATCGTAAAATTTTCACTTTAAGGTAAAACGTGAGAAAAAATATTTACTTTTGCGCCCTTGCAGCAGCGTTTTTGAGCGGTTGTTTGCCTAGCGCCGACCCTCGCATAGATATGAAGCCGCCCGTTTACGTCGAGCAGCTTCCCGCCAAACAGGTCAATAACCAACCAAACGCGGGCAGCCTTTTCGGTCGCGGCGACAACCCGCTTTTTGCCGACCGCAAGGCGATGAACGTAAACGACATCGTAACCGTCGTCATCAGCGAGCGCGCCAACCAAAGCTCTAGCGGCAAGCACGACACGAGCAAAAACAGCACGATAAGCCTTGGCGGAGGGCTATTTAGCGCTGGTTCTGCACCGCTATCTACGCTAGCCACTCAGCTAAACAAGGCCGGCGACATCGGCTTTAGCGCGGGCAATAAAAACGAATTTACGGGTGCCGGCTCTAGCGTGCGCGCAGAGGCCTTTACGACTACGATTTCAGCGCGTATCATCAAGGTGCTAGAAAACGGCAACTACTTTATCGAAGGCTCGCGCGAACTGCTCATAAACGGCGAAAAGCAGATCATGCAGCTTAGCGGCGTGATCCGCCCGTACGACATCTCAAACGCCAACGAGATCGACTCGCGCTACATCGCCGACGCTAAGATCCTATATAAAACCGAAGGCGACGTGGATAGGGCGACGAGGAAGCCGTGGGGGACGAAGCTTATGGAGGCGATCTGGCCCTTTTAAGCTTTTTTATGCTTAGCTAGATGGCTTGTCTTTTGAGCGCTTTTTGCGGATTTCGTTAAAATTTGACTCGATAGGCTACATGCCTTATCTTCGTCAAATTTTAACTTCAAAACCCCAAAAATCATCTCAAAATACTTCGCCTTATCGTTTTACGTTCAAATTTGAAGTCAAATTTACAAATTTTACTCGCCGAGACCCGCACCCTGAAAACTCAAATTTTAAATTTGCAGTGCGACAGCACATATAAAAACTGCGCATAGCGCAGCAACTTCTCACGTGCAGTGGGGTTGGAGAGGGTTTG
>CAUQRE010000253.1:0-2770 GCA_963520315.1 uncultured Campylobacter sp.
ATAGGCATCGTCATCATCCTGGGCGCGCTCATCGGTATGGCGCTGGAAAAGACGGGCGCGGCGCTAAAGCTAGCCGACATGGTCGTGCGCTGCGTAGGCGACAAGCGCCCCGAGCTAGCCATGCTCATCATGGGCTGGATCGTGGGTATCCCGGTCTTTTGCGATAGCGGCTTTGTGGTACTAGATCCGATCCGCCGCGCAATAAAGGAAAAAATCGGCGCCAACCCCGTAGCTATGGCCGTCGCGCTCTCGTGCGGCCTATACACCTCGCACGTGTTTATACCGCCGACGCCGGGCCCCATAGCGGCCGCCGGAGCCGTGGGCGTGGGGCACAACCTGCTGCTAGTCATCGCCGTGGGCGCGGTAGTTTCGATACCGGTTCTCATTGCGGGCTACGTTTTTGCTAAATCTATCGGCGCAAAAGTGAGCCTAAAAGAGGATCTCGCAGGCGTGAGTAAGAGCTACGACGAGATCATCAAAGAGCACGGCAGGCTGCCTTGCGCGTTTTTGAGCTTGGCGCCGATTTTTGTGCCGATTTTGCTGATGGCTTGCGGTTCTCTTTTTAATATTTTAAATAAAAAAGGATTTTTCGTCGCCTTCGTCGCTCCGGACATTTTAGAAAAAGATCCATCGGCGACGGCATGGTTCGTAAAATTTATATTATTTATGGGAGATCCCGTAATCGCGCTTAGCGTCGGCGTGCTATTTGCCGTTATCTTGCTGGCTAAAACGGGTAAGCTGGGCGAATTTAACCTCATGACCAACGAAACGCTAAAAATCGTCGGACCGATCCTTTTCATCACGGCTGCGGGCGGCGTGCTAGGTAACGTCATCGCAAAAGCGGGCTTTGTCGAGTTTATGAAGGCAAACGCCCATCTCATCGGCACCGTTGGTATATTTTTCCCGTTTGTTATCTCGGCTATCATCAAGACCGCTCAGGGCAGCTCGACCGTAGCGCTTACGACGACGGCCTCTATCATGGGGCTTTTCACCGATAGCGGCTCGATGATGAGCGCGCTGGGGCTAACTAGCGAGATGGGCGCGGTGCTAACGGTGATGGCGATCGCTGCGGGCGCGATGACGGTTTCGCACGCTAACGATAGCTACTTCTGGGTCGTTACGAACTTTAGCAAGATGTCGCCGGAGCAGGGCTACAAGACTCAGACGATGCTTACCTTTATAATGGGTATCGTAGGCATGGCGACGGTTTGGGTAGCGTCGCTGATTTTGCTGTAAATTTGACGGCTAAATTTGAGTGCGGTTTCGGCGTGACGAGACTGCACTCTTTGCGGTATGAACGGTAAATTTTCAAATTTGTCCGCCTAGACCCGCATCTTGAAAATGCTGAATTTTGATTTAGTAAAATTTGGCATTACGTGCTAAGCTTTTTTTATTAAGGGGGAAGGGGCTTAAATTACGCTCTGCTTTGCAGTTGCGAAGCGTAGCTGAAGCAAAAGAGCTCCCTTCCCCCTTAACAATCCCCCAACCCCTACGACGTGAGAGGTTGCTGCGCTATGCGCAGGTTTATCTGGCGCTATCACGCGGCACGTTTTTAAATTTACAATGAAGCCAAATTCGGCTCGCGATTTAAAACTAAATTTGATAAAATCAGACCGTAAAATTTAAGGCGAAGTATTTTGAGATGATTTTTGGGGTTGCGCAGATAAAATTTAGCGTAGGCTAGACAATTTAGTCTGCCGAGCTAAATTTTAACCAGCTCCGCAAAAAGCGCTCAAAAGACAAGCCTTCAACAAAAAAGGAATAAATTAATGAAAACTATCATGTTATGCGCCATCTGCTCGGTCAGCTCCGGCAACTGCTCCGAGGACTGCGGCTACTGTACGCAAAGTGCGGGCATAAATGCCAGCTTCGAAAAATACAAAATGAAAAGCGTCGAGCAAGTCGTCGCCGAGGCCAAGATCGCGGCGGCAAACCACGCGCTGGGCTTTTGCCTAGTCACTAGCGGCGCAAGACTCACGGGCAAAAAGACCGAGGAGATCGCCCGCCTCGCGCGCGCCGTAAACAAAGAAGTCCCAAACCTCATGCTAATCGCTTGCAACGGCATGGCGACACTACCGCAGCTAAAAGAGCTCAAAAACGCGGGCGTGTTTAGCTACAATCACAACCTCGAGACCTCGCGCGAGTTTTTCCCGCAAATTTGCTCGACGCATAGCTGGGACGAGCGCTGGCAGACCAACATCGACGCCAAAGAAGCGGGGCTAATGCTCTGCACCGGCGGCATTTACGGCCTTGGCGAGAGCGAGGCCGACCGCGCGAGCCTGCAAGCTAGCCTAAAAGAGCTTGATCCGTTTTCTAGCCCGATAAATTTCTTTATCCCAAACGACGCGTTACGCGTCAAACGGTCGCCTATGACAGCGGACGAAGCCCTACGGATCATCGACGACACCATCCGCGCGCTACCTAATGCCCGCGTTATGATCGCAGGCGGTAGGGAGAAAATTTTAGATCACGGCGTCTCTGCCGTCGTCATCGGCGACTACCTCACGACAAAGGGCGAGGTCGCTAGTCGCGATATCGCCGAGTTTAAGGCGCGCGGATTTAACTTTGCTACGCTTTGCCACTGATGCAAATTTGTCGCTAATGGGCTGTGGCAAATTTACGAGCGCGATTTTGGCGGATAAACGCCAAATTTGACCTGCTCTTAAAATGTGTTTTGGAGTTTAGGCACTACATTTCGCTAAAATTCTAAATTTTACGCACCTAGACCCGCACCTTTAAGATGCTAAATTTGGTTTGGTTGAATTTAAGA
>CAUQRE010000254.1:0-2770 GCA_963520315.1 uncultured Campylobacter sp.
AAGCACGCGCTTGAGTTTCTAGAAGAGGGCAAACACGTCAAATTTCGCGTATTTCTAAAAGGCCGCGAGATGAGCAACCCAGAAGCCGGCGTCGCGATGCTACAAAAAGTTTGGGAGATGGTAAAAGACGTCTCCGACCGCGATAAAGAGCCGCTGCTAGAAGGCCGCTACGTCAATATGCTAGTAACGCCGAAGAGGTAAAAATTTAATAAATTTGGGCGAGAAATCGCTCAAATTTTAATCCTTAAAATTCGGCAAAATTTGACGATAAATATCTACTTTTAGATCCTGATTTTTAGATTTTAAGGCATTTTTTAATCATGCAAAAAGAAAATTCAAGTAAGTCAAATCGCTATACAAACGATCAGATCAAAGAAATTTTAAAAATACGTATCGAGCTAGCAAAAGAACTGATCTCCTGCGAAATAGCTGAGCGAGAAACGCTAAAAATTATCCCGACCTACCCCGTTCATAATCTAAACTATGACGCCAAGCGAATGCAAAAAACTCTTGTCGGTATAGGCGAATACGGCTTTGGCTATCCTGCTAACTGGACGCAAACGCTGCTTGAAATAACCAGCGGCGAAGAGCGAGCGCAAATTTTTAAAGCCCTCAAAGAGCAACAGCGACTATATCTCGAAAAAGACGGTAAAAATAACAAAAAGCTAGAAAAAGTCCTTCAAACCGCCGAGCAAAATTTACCCGAGTAAAAGTCCAAAAGCACGGTAAATCTAAGCTCGCAAATATAAAATTTGCAAGTTAGCATAGGCGTGTAAAACGGCATCAAAGAAGTAAAATTTGAGCCAAAACCGCTAAAACAATAAATTTTGTATGCGAGCCACTTAATCAGCTAAATTTTAGCCTTTACAAGCAGCCACACACTTAAAACTGAGACTTTAGATGAACCTGCGCGATTTATTTGCCGACTTTTTTGTAGCGGTCTTTTCTGAGAGCCCTTTGCTCTTTTCACAGCATCTCTCATAAGTCTGCTTTGATAGGCTCGCATTTGCTAAATTTAGCGCGCTTGCAAAGATCGCGCGACAAAAACGCAAACTATTGCGCCGGATTTACCGCAAACAATGCGGCGATTTTTTTAACCTCATCTACCGCAAAGCTAAATTTCGCCCGAATTTAGCTAAAATCGTGCTAAAATTTAACTCAAAAAGAGAAAAAATGATATACCTTTGCGGCGATACGCACGGAAGCGCAGAGCTTCACAAAATCACGAACAAGGCCTTTTTAAGCCGAAATTTTACGCGCGAGGACTACGTAGTCGTGCTTGGTGATTTTGGTCTATTTTTTAGCGATACGCCAAACGAGCGGCTCGTTAGAGAGCGACTGGGCAGACTGCCGTATACGCTGCTTTTTATCGACGGCAACCACGAAAATTTCGACCTGCTCTACGGCCTGCCGACCGAGGAAAAATTCGGCGGCAAAGTAGGCGTCGGAGGGGAGAATTTATTTTGGCTTAGGCGCGGCGAAATTTACGAGATAGACGGGCGAAATTTTCTATCTTTCGGCGGGGCGTTTAGTATCGACAGGGCTTGGCGCAGGCTAAACGTAAGCTACTGGGACGCCGAAATCCCAAGCCAGAGCGAGCTAAATTTCGCGCTTAGCAATCTAGCTCGTTTTAAGAGCGCGAGCGGCAAGATAGACGCGGTGCTAAGCCACACGGCGCCTACTTTTTTGCTGTCCGCGCTTAGCGATCTGTTTTTGGGCGGCGGAGCGATTTACGATCCGACTACGGATATGTTAGAGCGGATTTTTGAGCTTGCAAAGCCCGAGAAATGGTACTTCGGACACTTTCATGCAGATAGAAAAATCTCCGCTCGCGGCTGCGAGTTTCATCTGTGCTACGACGAAATTTTAAAATTTTAGCGTAAATTCTCGCGCCGAGGCTTTGTAAACGAGTGCGATTTTAGCTCGTATAGCGCTAAAATTTCTAAATTCGGCGGCTAAATTTAGCCCGATTTAACTTCGCCGCACAAGCTTTACAACTCCAAAACCGTTTTAACGCCTAGCCTTTGCGCATTCTCAAAGTAGCTTTTAGCCGGATCAAGTCCGAAAATGCGCATCAGCTCCTGCCTCGCCCAGCAGATTTCGGGGTCTCTTAGGTCGTTTGTTTGGTAGGCAAGCTCCTCGCCGCGCAAAATTTCGGCGATCTCAAACTGCGCGTATCGCGGGCTAAAACCGATGCAGTTAAATTTCAAATTATTTTCCTCTATCAGCTCTTTTAGTTCGCGCGAGGCGGCCTTCATCACGCTTTGCTCGTCTGAGCAGATCTCTATAAATCCCCACTGCAAATACGTCCGCGCGGGGCTAACGTGAAAACTCATCGGAAAATCAAGCTGCGAGACATCAACCTTTTCGTGCGCGAAAATTTCAAATTCGCCGTAAAAAAACGCGTTGTCAAACATCACGTCCATAGGCAGCCTAGGGCGCGACATCAGCTCGCCCACGCTTGCTTCGCCCTGCGACGCATACGCAAAAAGCTCGATAAAAACGGGTTTTCCCATAAAGCCTAACATCGCGTGGCCTTCCGGTAAAAGGCCGCTTTTTCGCAGTTTATGCCCATCTAAAATCACCCTGCCAAAGCCGTAGCGATTGCGGTCAAGCTTAAAACGGAAAAAATCCCCGCTTTTAAATTTGATATTTTTACGGCCAGCTTTCTTAAACTCCTCAATCTTACGCGCGTGATCCGAGTCCGACTGCGCGATAAAGCGCTCTATCTCGCTTCTAAAATCCATCTCCCGTCCGTGTCCGCTCTCCC
>CAUQRE010000255.1:0-2767 GCA_963520315.1 uncultured Campylobacter sp.
CGCTTGCAAATCACTTGCTAAAATCGGCCGAGCGAAACGTAAAAAATCAGCGAAAATCGGTCAAAATTTTTGAGTTTGGCAGCGTATTTAACGAGAACGGAGAACAAAGCGAGAGATTTGGCTTCATAGCTAGCGGACTAGCAAAAGAACCTAGCCTGCTAAACGGCGCAAAGCCCGCCGATATCGACTTTTTGAGCTTTGCTACGGCGGTTAGAAACGCGATCGGCGAATTTGAGCTAAGAGCGTGCGACGACGTAAAATATCTAAGCGAATTTGAACAAGCTAAAATCTATCAAAACGGCGTTTACGTGGGCTATATCGGCCGCGTGGACGTGCAAGTCGAAGCCGCGCGCGACCTGCCGCGAACATACCTTTGCGAGATAGAGTTTGAAAAGCTTAAATTTGATAGTACGGTCGTCAAAGCCTACTCGAAATTCCCTGCTATCAGTAGAGATCTGAGCCTAATCGTGCCTAAAACCATGAAATTTGAAGCGATAAAAGAGTGCATAAACGCACTAAAAATCGAGTGTCTAAAAGAATTTGCGCCGGTTGATATATATTCAGACGATAAGCTCGGAGAGGGCGTGAGCTTAAGCGTCAAATTTAACTTCCAAGATATACAAAAAACGCTCGAGGACGAGGAAGTAGCGGCGATAATGGATAAAATTTTGGATGCTTTAAAGCAAAATTTAAATATCGGACTAAGATGAAAGTTTACGCATTAAGAACGCCGATAAGCGCGAGCTTGGAAAACATCGCTGCCGATAAATCTATCTCGCATAGATGCGCGATATTTTCGCTTTTAAGCGATAAGCCAAGCCGCGTGAAAAACTATCTAAAGGCCGAGGATACGCTAAATACGCTAGAAATCGTAAAAAATCTCGGCGCTCGTATCGAGGAAAAAGAGGGCGAGCTAATCATAACTCCGAGCGCAAATTTAAAAGAGCCTAGCGTTGTTTTAGAATGCGGGAACTCGGGTACGGCGATGAGGCTTTTTATGGGCTTTTTGGCCGCTAGCGAGGGCTTTTTCGTACTAAGCGGGGATAAGTTTTTAAACCGTCGTCCGATGGCGCGCGTGGCTAAACCGTTAATCAGCGTCGGAGCCAAGATAGACGGCGCAAACGGTGGAGATCACGCGCCACTGGCTATACGCGGCAAGAAACTGGAGTATTTTAAATTTGATAGTAAAATCGCCTCTGCGCAGGTAAAATCGGCGCTGATTTTGGCGGGACTAAAATCAAACGGTTGCGAGCTTAGCGAACCTGAGCTTAGTCGCGATCATACCGAGCGCATGCTAAAAGGTATGGGTGCTAGTTTGCAAATTTTACCGCACGGCGTCAAGGTTGAGCCGATGAACGCGCCGCTAAAACCGCTTGAAATTTGCGTTCCAAACGACCCTAGTTCGGCGTTTTTCTTTGCTGTGGCTGCAGCGATAATCCCAAATTCTCACATCGTGCTAAAAAATATGCTGCTAAATAAAACGCGTGTGGAGGCCTTTAAAATTTTAGCCAAAATGGGCTCGCAAGTAACGTTTAAAGAGACTTCTAGCACATACGAAAGCATCGGCGAGATCGAGATAAAACACTCGCCGTTAAAGGCCGTGGACGTGAGTGAAAATATCTCATGGCTAATCGACGAGGTGCCCGCGCTTGCAATAGCTTTTGCAAACGCGCAGGGCACTAGCAGCGTGAGAAACGCAAAAGAGCTTCGCGTCAAAGAGAGTGACCGTATCGCTATCATGGTGCAAGGGCTACGAAAATGCGGGCTTGAAGTCGAAGAATTTGAAGACGGCTTTAGCGTAAAAGGCGGCGAGGCAAATTGCGCTATCATCGACAGTAACGGCGATCACCGTATCGCGATGAGCTTTGCGGTGCTCGGGCTAAAATGCGGAATGGTTATAGAAAAGAGCGAGTTTATCGCGACTTCATTTCCGAATTTTAGCGGGATTTTGAGACAACTGGGAGCTAGCGTTGAAGATTGAGCTTGCTAGCAGTTACGGCTTTTGTTTTGGCGTCAAGCGCGCTATAAAAATCGCCGAAAACGCCAAAGATGCCGTAACTATCGGCCCTATCATACATAATAACGACGAGATAAACCGTCTAAACAAAAATTTTAACGTTAAAACGCTTGAGGGTATAAACGAAATCGACGGCGAAAAAAAGGCGATCATACGTACGCACGGCATCACGAAAGGCGACCTAGCCGAGCTAAAAAAAAGCGATATAAAAGTGATTGATGCTACGTGCCCATTTGTGACCAAACCGCAGCAAATTTGCGAGAAAATGAGCAAAGAGGGCTACGATATCGTGATATTTGGCGATGAAAAACACCCCGAGATAAAGGGCGTAAAATCGTACGCCGTCGGTAAGGTTTTCGTCGTACTAGAAGAGAGTGAGCTAGAGAACGTAAAACTAGCTCAAAAAGTAGCCGTCATCAGTCAAACGACGCGTAAAGTAGAAAAATTTATGCAAATCGTAAATTATTTGATGTTGCGTGTAAAAGAGGTGCGCGTTTTTAACACGATTTGTAATGCTACTTTTGAAAACCAAGAAGCTGTTAAAAACTTAGCCGTTAGAGCCGACGTGATGGTCGTAATCGGCGGCAAAAACAGTTCAAACACAAAGCAGCTCTATCTCATCTCAAAAACTGCTTGCGAGGATAGCTATCTCGTGGAAAATGAACTGGAGCTCGAACGCTCATGGTTGGAGGGAAAAAATCTCTGCGGAGTGAGCGCAGGAGCCTCTACGCCCGATTGGATTATCCAAAA
>CAUQRE010000256.1:0-2759 GCA_963520315.1 uncultured Campylobacter sp.
CTAGAACCCGAGCTCAAAAAACAAGCCCGAAAACTAAATCAAAAGATAATCGACGTCAGCTTTTATCACAACGCTAAAAATTTATCCAAAATCGGCGAGGTTATGAGCGATGAGTTAGGAGAGTTTTTGCTAGGCTGCGCGCTAGACTACGATAAGACGCGCGAGGGTAAATTTGACGCGAGCGATAACGATTTAGAAACGTTGCGCGGAGTTTGGAGCGCGCTTAGCTTTTCGCATAAGCCCGAAATTTTAGACTATCTTAGCTCTCAGGCGCGCCGCAGCGTAGCGCATCGCTCGTTTGCGCACAGGTATATTTTCGAGATCTTACGCCTGCAAGAAAAGGCCGGCCGCGCTCACCCGCTGCTTGGCGAGCTTTACGAGTATTATGACGCGCTGCGAGAAAAGCTGCCCGTTTACGAGCTTTTGCGCCGCATAGGCGCGACGCCTGCTGATCCTTATGATTTTGAGTTTATACTAAACGCCGTAAATTTGGGCTATTGGTTTAGCAACGAGTATCTAGGGCAGGATGAGAAAAAGCGTAAATTTCACTTGCAGATTCGCATTTTTGCGCCGTTTATAAACGACAAGACCTTTGATATACAAATCAGCAACGACGACGTTCCTAGGGCGCGTATCGACTTTGACGACGATGGCGCGAGCTTTTTACAGCAAGTAGCGCCGGATGCCTTGCCCTGCCCCGACCTTTTAGATTTAAAGCCTTTTATCGCGAGCGTAAAGTCGCATTTTGGGATAGAATTTGATCTCGCAAATAAAGACAAAACCGCCCTAACCGCCGGCAAAGGGCTAAGCAGAGCCAAAATTTTAGCCTGGCTAAATGAGGTTTTTAGCTAAATTTACGCCTTAAAATTAGCCTATTCGCGCTCAAATTTGACGCGCGGTAGAGGGCGGCTTATGGTAAATTTACGCCGAATTTTAAAGCCGCCGTTTGCTTTTACGTTAAATTTAAAGCGATTTTGCGCAGCTTAGCACGGCGGCTTGCGTTAAATTTGGCGGATAAATTAGAGTTTATTTGCATTTTAGGACGTTTCGCGTCGAGGCTTGACGGTTCGGTTTATCGTTTTGCGCAGTTTGCCGCGGTATCTTACGCGCGATGGGCGCAGTATCTGCGGAGATTGAGCCGAGCCTTACCGCGCGGCGGATAAATTTGCGATATTTTTACGATTACGAGGTCTTGATTGATTGCGCGCGGAGCGTATTTGCAGCGCTTTACGCCTGCTAGGCGGATTATTTTGCGCATTTTTATTTGCGAGATTTTGCCGCGAGATGCTTTTATTGGGGCAAATGCCGCCGCCTGCTTTTGCTGTTTTGCTTTACCGCGCCGTTTATTTTCGTTTTAGTTGCGGTCTGATTGCTGTTTTGCCGCACGGCTTAGGCTTTTACGATTGCTTGCGGCTGTTACTCCTCACAAATTCGGCTCCGTCTAGCCGCGAACCTTTTTACGCGCCGTATCGTTGCGCCTTTTTAGCCGTCCGTCCGCAGGCTTAGCTAGACTGCGCCATACCTGCGCCTTTACGACCTAAAATTTAACTCCGTCCAGCCGTGCGTCACACCGCTTCTTTTTTGCGCAAATTTGCCCGTCAAAAATGCCGCGCAAACGGCTCTTGATCGCGGTTTCAAGCGGAGTTTTATAAAATTTCGCTAAAATCGCGTTTAAAATCTACTTAAAAGGCAAATTTTGAAAGGAATTATACTTACCGCCGCTATCATTGCGGTCGGGCTTTATGCGTATTCGTGGTACTTTTTGGTCACGGTTTTGGTGATTAGCTTTCTTATATTTTTCCACGAACTTGGCCACTTTCTCGCCGCTCGTATGCTAAAAGTCGGCGTACTAAAATTTAGCGTGGGCTTTGGGCAAAGCGTCTACTCAAAAACTATCGGCGGCACCGAGTACGCCATCGGTGCGATACCGCTTGGCGGCTACGTGAGCCTAAAAGGACAAGAGGACGCCAAGCCGGGACTAAAAAACGAGGACGCCGACAGCTACACGAGACTCAGCCCTCTTGGACGCATTTTCATCCTTTTTGCCGGACCTTTTTTTAACTTCGCTTTGGCGTTTTTTATCTTTATCGCGCTCGGACATATCGGGGTTGAGAGGCTAGCGCCGACTGTGGGCAAAGTGCTAGAAAACTCCGCTGCGGCAAGCGCCGGAGTGCAAAAAGGCGATAAAATTTTAAACATAAACGGCATCAAAATCAGCGAATGGGACGAGATAAGCAAAAACGTAAATTTAACCTCCACTGCAATCACGCTCGAGCGCGCGGGCGAAATAAAAACGATAAATTTGACGCCTAAAATCGGGCAAAGCGTGACGATATTTGGCGAAAAGATAGAAAAACCGCTCATCGGCATTTCGCCATCAGGCGAGGTCGTCATGATACGAAATACCGGCCTTAGCTCGCTAAAATTCGCGCTCATTGAGACCGTAAACGCTTCAAAGCTCATATTTACGGGGCTTGAAAAGCTCATCGTAGGCGTCGTGCCGCTAAAAGAGATGGGCGGCATCATCCAGATCACCGACATCACCTCAAAGGCTGCAGGCATCGGCGTCTCGACCCTACTCATCATCGCAGCGCTGATATCCGTAAATTTAGGCGTGCTAAACCTGCTGCCTATCCCAGCGCTTGACGGCGGTCATATATTTTTCAATCTTTACGAGCTCGTTTTCCGCCGCGAGATGAACGAAAAAGTATATATCGGCCTCACCTACTGCGGCTGGGCGTTTTTGCTCTGCTTGATGG
>CAUQRE010000257.1:0-2751 GCA_963520315.1 uncultured Campylobacter sp.
GTTTTTGGAGTATTCGGTGGGGCTAGCTAGCTCGATAATGGCCGCAAACGTCGGCGAAAGCGCGGTCTCGGCCGTCTCTCTGGTGGAGTTTGTTATGGCGCTTTTTATCAGCGTTTTTGCCGCGATCGCGACCGGCGGTGCGGTCATCGCGGGGCAGTATCTTGGCTCAAGGCAAGCCGGCAACGCCAGAAACGCCGTAAATCAGCTACTTTGGTTTAGCGTCGTCCTATCGCTCGCGGTCGCCGCGCTCATCTTGGCGGGCAAAAATTTTATATTCGGTGCGGTCTTTGGCAACATAACGCAAGAAGTCAGACGCGATGCAGACGCATATCTCACGATCGTCGCATTTTCACTGCCGTTTTTGGCTGCGTACTCGGCGGGCGCGGCGATATTTCGCACGATGGGCAACGCCAAACTGCCGATGTATATCATGCTTGCCATGAACGTACTAAATGTCGCTCTTACCGCGGTTGCGATCTATACTTTTAAGATGGGTATCGCGGGTATCGCCGTCCCGACGCTAGCGGCTAGAGTGCTAGCCGCCGCGATAGTCGTCTATTTGCTGCTCGACGTTAAGCTTAAGCTACACATAAGAAAAACGCTAAAATACGACTTTGATCTAGCGATGATAAAGCGGATTTTAAACATAGGCGTACCGTACGGATTTGAAAACGGTATGTTTTTCCTCGGGCGCATCGTTGTGCTAAGCCTCGTAACGATGTTCGGCACCGCCGCGATCGCCGCAGATGCCGTGGGCGGCACGATAGCGATGTTTCAGGTGCTGCCGGGAATGGCGATCGGCATGGGATTAACCGTCGTGATCTCGCGCTGCGTCGGCGCGGGCGACTTTGAGCAGGCCAAATTTTATGCCAAAAAAGTCATGATCACCGTCTATATCGCTCAGTTGGTCAGTACGGCCTTCGTGCTACTACTTTTGGAGCCTATTTTGCGACTTTATTCGCTCTCGCCCGAGGCCACGGCGATGACGACGTAGGTCGTGTGGTGGCACGGCGTCATGATGGTGCTCATCTGGCCGCTAGCATATACCTTGCCTGTCGTTTTCCGCGCCGCCGCCGACGCGAAATATCCGATGTGGGTCAGCATCGCGTGCATGTTCGTCTGCCGTGTGGCGCTGGCGTATTTCTTTAGCCTTACGCTAGGGCTTGGGATGCTGGGGACGTGGTATGCGATGTTCGTTGATTGGGCGGTCAAGGCAGTGCTTTTTACGCGCAGGTACTTTAACGGCGAATGGACTAAATTTAAAGCGATTTAACCCTAAATTTGACGTATTTGTTTTTCACGCACGATCAAATTGTGTTTGTTTTAGCGTTTACTTGGGGTTTGGCTTGTTTTGAGGGATAAGATTGGTCCAAAAAATTTGACGTTCGTACGACTGCGTGATTTTTATTTTGTCGTTTTAGCGATTTTGGCTGACAAATTTGCTTTCACGGTTCAAATTTAGATTTTCTGTTTTTTGCGATTTTAAGGCTTAGCAAATTTGAGAAATCGGCTCTAGGCGACTTTGAAGCGTTTTGAGCGACGAAACGTCCGCGAGTTTTGAAAATACGGCGCTTCCCAAACGCGACAACGAATTCTTTGAGGCGGACTATTTTTGCGGTCAAATTTTAGTTGTTACCTTTGATTTAAATCTTAGCCTAAATTTAGGTACTTTACGGCACCCAATTTGATATAATTTATAAAATTTAAACGCTTTAAGGAGTTAGCCGTGAACGCAAAATTTCAAGCTGAGATGAAAGAGATGGACGAGAAATTTGCCGCTATCTCTGAGGACGCAAAAAGGCGGTATGATAGGCATAGGTTTATCAGACGGGCGATTATGACATGCTGGTTGTCGGCGTTTGTCGCTTCTAATATTTTTTCGGTCTTGGCGTCTTATTTGGAGTCGTGTTTAATAAGTAAAGACCGAGAGTTGCCCTACGAAGTTTTTAGATATATTAGGGGGGCTGTGATGATAGTCCTGCCTATTTGCGCTACCATTTATGTTTTAAGGCGAGATCAAACCAAACGATACAGCTATCTTTTTGTGAGGGATCAGTGGGATAGCTTCCTGGCTTTTAGGATAGAAAATTTTGCCAGCATAGTTTTGATCTTGTATCCGGTTGTGCTCATAATAGCGGCTCTAATCGCTAGAAATGACGAAAAGACGATGAGCTTGCTTTTGGGCGGTTCAAACGTACTGTCTGCTTGCCTTATTATTTTTGCGGCATGCTATCTGTTTAACCGAAGTACGTATATCCCAAAAGACGAGGCGTAGTTTAAAATTTGAGCGTGCTTGACGCGGTTTTTGCCGGGACGCGACAGGACTGTAATTCGGACGGATTTGTAAATTTAGCTCGCCTAAACCCGGTTTGGCAGGCAAGCTTAAATTTGACGAGACTTGTTATCCGCGCTAAAAAGCGTTAAATTTAACGCGACTAAAACTTGCAAGCGGGCTTTAAATTCGGGTCTAAACAAAATCAAATTTGACCGCATAGCCGAACTTGGTTTTAAAGTATGTGTCAAATTTGAGCGAGCTTGGGGCGTTATAGCTTTGGCGAACGGTTTAAATTTAACGAATCAGCGGCTAAATTCGCATAGCAAATCGCTCAAATTTAGCCGACTTTATTTTACGAAATTTAAAAAATCAGCCCCTCGTCGTCTTGTTTTATTAGCATATCCTGGGCATCGGGTTTAGGCACGGGCGAGATCTTCGTATAGATCTCCGCTAAGCCCTCGTGCGCGGTATGAAAG
>CAUQRE010000258.1:0-2745 GCA_963520315.1 uncultured Campylobacter sp.
TATTTAGCTCGTAGGCAAAAAGCTCGAGCTCGGACTGGGCGAGTAAATTTAACGCTCTTTTTATCGCCTCGCTCGCCGCCTCGCAGCATAAAATTTGACGAGCTGAGTTTAGCAATATCTCGCTCGTCTCCTGTGCGTCGAGATAGGTTTTTAGACTATTTATTATCTCGTCCGTTCCTTGCTTGGCACAAATTTTTATCGCGTCTACTGGAGTGCTAAATTTAACGCCGAGGTCGCATTTATTTAAAACGTAAAAAATCTTTTTTTGCGAGTTTTTTAAAAGCTCCAGGATCTCGTTATCCTGCTCGTCGGCCTCCTGCGACGCGTCAAAAACGGTCAGGATAACGTCGGCCTCCTCGATAGCCCGCAACGAGTACGAAATGCCGATCTGCTCTATCTTACCCGCATTTTTGCGGATACCTGCCGTGTCTATGATACGCACTAGATGAGTGCCGATTTTTAGGGCTTCCTCGATGCTGTCTCTAGTCGTGCCGGCCTCGTCGCTGATGATCGCACGCTCGTAAGATAAAAGCGAGTTTAAGATCGAGCTTTTGCCGACGTTTGGCTTGCCCACTATCGCGATTTTAAAGCCTTCAAGCAGCCCTTTTCTACTCTGGCTTATAGCGACGATTTTATCTAGTTTGGCGCTATTTTGTTTTAGCATTTGGTTGATGCTTTCTAGCAGATCGGCAGGCAGATCATCGTCGGCATAATCAATGCTAGTCTCCACGAATGCCAGAGTTTTTACGAGCTCGCGGCGAATCTCGTTCGTAAATTTAGCCAGATCTCCCCTCATCGTGCGAGCCATAATCTTTGCGCCGTCCTCGCTTTTTGCATTTATGAGCGAGTTTATCGCCTCAATCTTGCTAAAATCCATCTTGCCGTTTATGAGCGCTCGCTTGCTAAACTCGCCTGCACGCGCGAGTCTGGCGCCGTTTTTGATGAGCTCGCCTAGGATCAAATTTGCCACCACTAGCCCGCCGTGGAGCTGAAACTCCACCACGTCCTCGCCCGTGAAGCTATGCGGAGCCTTGAAATAAATAAGCAAGGCTTCGTCGATAATCTCGCCTTCGGCGTAAATTTTGGTTAGAGTCGCGTAACGCGGGACGAGAGAGGTGATTTTAGTGAGTTTTAGAGCTAGGCCAAGGGCGTTTGCGCCGCTTAGCCTGATGATAGAAATCGCGCCTACGCCGTGCGCGGTGGCGACGGCGGCTATGGTATCGTTCATTTTTTTATAAAATCGTTTACGACTACGTATTGTCCGTCGCTGTTTGACTTGACGCCGACGTACTTATCCGGGAATTTCTCGCGCAGTTTTTCAAGAGCGATCTTAACCAAAACGCCGTCTAGATGCTTTGTTTTTGCCTTGCCCGTCTCCTCGACGCGCTCGATTACGCTTTTTAGATATTGCTCGATCGCGGCCTCTTGATTTTGCAAAAACTGAGCTATTTCAAGGCGTACGCTAAGGCCGTATTTAGAGCCTATCCAGTTATAAAGCAGATATGAGATCGCCTTGTAGCGGTAGCCCTCTTTGCCGATAAGTAGCGCCGCATCCTCGCCGTCAAGCTCGACTATTACGGTATCGTCGTCAAATTTACGCACGTCTATCTTATCTATCGTAAAAAAATTTCCTCCAAAGAGCTTTTCTACGCCCTGCTTTATCTCGGGTAGCGCTTTATCGATGTCGGCTTTTGGTTTTTGCTCTTTTTGTTTTTGAGCCAAGCCGCGATCTGTGCGAGAGTCTTGTTTTTCTTTTTTAGTTAAATTTGGCGCACTTTGCGTCAAATTCGTCTCGCCCCCGGAATCTGGCGAGTCAAAATTTTCGCTACTTCCTATTTTCTCATCGCCCTCGTAAAAATCGTTTTTATTAAAGGTATCAATGATTGAGTGATCAAGGATATTTTTGCCGCTTTCTTTTTTTTGTCGTTCTTTTTTGTGAGGCTCATTTACTTGCGGTTCAGCGTGCGGCTCGGTAAATTTTGGCTCGTCTGCCACACTCGTTTCATTTTGTTTGATCGTCTGAGACTTGTGATGTTCGTGCCGATTTTTATGATTTTTTTTCTTCTCTTTATCGTCTTGGCAACCTTGCTCCTCGCCCAAGCTTTCCTTTTTCTTAAACTCCTTCTTTTTTTCGTTTATGTTTTCTTTGCGAGCGGCTTGAGGGGCTTTTTTTGCTTCTTTATGCGCGCCCTCTTTTACGGCTTCGATGATCGCCGTTTTTTTGAAAAATCCCAAAAAGCCGGCACTCGGGTTTTGCAAAATCTTGATATCAAGCTCGGTAACGGAGCAGTTTAGCTCCTCGGCAGCCTTCTTAAAAGCTTCTTGCAAATTTTCGGCTTCTATTCGCATCACACCTTTACCTCCGCTTTTTTATGCTTCTCAAAGAGTTTATTTACGAAAATTTGCTGAACGACCGAGCAGACGTTGTTTACAAACCAGTAAAGCGTAAGTCCTGCAGGGAAAGTCACGAAGAAAAACGTAAAGATAAGCGGTAAAAATTTCATTATCTTTTCTTGCATAGGATCGCTAAACGTGGTCGGCGTGAGCTTTTGTTGAAGGAACATAGTCGCACCCATCAAAATAGGCAGTACGAAATACGGATCCATCACCGAAAGGTCGTGTATCCAGAGTATCCACGGCGCGGCTTTTAGCTCTATCGCGTTTAGTAGTACGCGGTAAATCGCAAAGAAAATCGGAATCTGCATAAGTATCGGCAAGCAGCCGCCCATCGGGTTCGCGCCGTTT
>CAUQRE010000259.1:0-2741 GCA_963520315.1 uncultured Campylobacter sp.
CGAGCAGATTTGAATCTCCACTAATATCGACGATATGGACGCCGAGAGCTTTGCCTTTGCGTGCGATATTTTGCGAGATAGCGGCGCGCTAGACGTGTTTAGTAGGTCTATTTTTATGAAAAAGGGACGCGCGGGCTTTGAGCTAAACGCGCTGTGCCGCAAGAAGGACGCCGCGCGGATAAAGGGGCTGATTTTCGCGCATACGACGGCTATCGGAGTTAGAGAGTGCGCCGTAAGGAAAACCGAGCTTGCGCGCGAGTTTTGCGAGGTGGAGACTAGATACGGCAAAATAAGGCTTAAAATTTCTCGCGGCCGAGTTTGCGGTTTTAACGCCGAGCAAAATTTAGCGGATAAAAATTTAGCCCGAAATTACTCCGAAATTTTAAAAATCAAGCCCGAATTCGAAGACTGCAAAAAAGCCGCGCAGAGATTTCAAACGACGATCCGCGAGGTTAGAAACGAGACTTTAAAAAAATATGACGAAACTAGAAATTCTAAAAAATGATATAAAAAAGCTGGAAAATTTAGCCGTAGCGTTTAGCGGCGGCGTGGATAGCTCACTACTGCTACGCGTTGCCGCCGATACGCTAGGCCAGCGCGCGGTGGCGATCACGCTAAAATCGCCCTATATGTCTGGGCGCGAGATAAAAGAGGCGGTGGAATTTACCCGTACTTACGGCATCAGGCACGAAATTTTAGAGCTAGACGCGCCCGAAGCGGTAAAAAATAATCCGCAAGATCGCTGCTACGTCTGCAAAAAGGCGGTTTTTACGCGGCTAATCGAGCTGGCAAAACATCTAGGCTTTACAAACGTCGCCGACGGCACGAACCTAGACGATCTTGGCGAATACCGCCCGGGGCTTAAAGCAAAAGACGAGCTTGGCGTACTTTCGCCGCTTAAAGGCCTCAAAAAATCAGAGATTAGAGAGCTTAGCCGCGAGCTTGGACTGCCAACCGCGGACAAGCCCAGCTACGCGTGCCTTCTGACGCGTTTGCCGCACGATAGGGAGTTTTCCGCGGAGGAGATTTCGCTCGTGGAGCGAGTCGAAAATCTGCTAATCTCGCACGGATTTTTAAACATTCGCGCGCGCTTTGACGGTAAAGCCTTTAAGCTGCAAATGGGAGCGAGCGAGACGAGGCGCTTTTGCGCGGGAGATTTTAGCGCTGTCGTGCGCGAGATCGCCGCGCTTGGCGAGTATGATATTTTGCTTGATTTAAAGGGGCTTCGCGGGGAGATTTTAAATGACGCAAGATGAGGCTTTAAATTTCGTCCGCGCCGTAAAATCGGGTGAAAAAAGCGAGCGCGAAGCGATAGAGTTTTTACGGGATTTTCCTTTTAGCGACGCAGGCTGCGCCAAGATCGACACTCAGCGCGCCATGCGAAACGGCGCGGGCGAGGTGATCTACGGCGAGGACAAGACGGATGATGAAATTTTGCGTATCGCGAATGCGATCGGCGCGAGAGGGCAAAATATCCTGATCACGCGCACGAACGAGCGGGTTTTTAAGCGAATGCGTGAGGCGCTGCCGCAGGCGGAGTTTAACGCTCGCGGCCGCGTGATTAGCGTCAAATTTAAAGAGCCCGCGCTCACGCAAAGCTACATCGCGATAGTATCTGCCGGCACCGCCGACGGCGCGGTAGTGGAGGAGGCGTACGAGACGGCGAGATTTTTGGGCAACGACGTGCGTAAATTTAGCGACGCGGGCGTGGCCGGGCTGCATAGGCTGATCGCAAATTTAGAGCAGATACGCGGCGCAAAGGTCGCCATCGCGGTAGCGGGCATGGAGGGCGCGCTAGCTAGCGTGCTGGCGGGTCTTGTGAGCGTGCCGGTGATCGCGGTGCCCACCAGCGTGGGATACGGCGCGAGCTTTGGCGGGCTGGCGGCGCTGCTAGCGATGCTAAATAGCTGCGCAAACGGCGTGAGCGTCGTAAATATCGATAATGGTTTCGGCGCCGCGTATAACGCGAGCCTGATAAATCATCTGTAAATTTATGCCGCCGCGCTGGTCAGATTTAACGGCTAAATTTAAAAGGAAAGCGTTGCGAGAGGAAAATTTAAACGAACAAAAGGCTAGGCCTGAGGGCGCGAAAAAGCTCGCGCAAAAGGCGCAAACAAGGCAAAGCGCGCGGACGAAGCTAACGTTTTTAGCCACGGCAGCTCTGATTTTAGCGGTAGAAATTTACATCGCGATCTGCGTAAAGGGCGGCTTCGTGCGCCACTACGCGGGCGACATTTTGGCCGTTATCTTGCTTTACGCGTTGGCTCGGGCTGCATTTAGCAAGCCGCCCTCAAATTTGCCGCTTAAAATTTTTGCGTTCGCGGCGGCTTTGGAGCTCGCGCAGTATTTTGGCGCGGTGCAAATTTTAGGCATAGAAAATAAAATTTTAAAAGTAATGATCGGCGGGACGTTTGATTTTACCGACCTGCTCTGCTACGCTGCGGGCTGCGTCCTGGCGGGCGTATATGAAAAATTTGAAAAAAGGAGAAGCGATGGATAAACAAAAAGCCGTGCAAAAGATGACCGAGGTCATGGCGAAATTCGTCGGCTACACGGGCAAGGTGCTTCCTGATGACGTGACGACGAAGCTGTGGGAGCTTAGCGAGCGCGAGACGCAGCCGCTGGCAAAAGAAATCTACAAAACGATGTTTGAAAACCAGCGCCTAGCTAAGCAGCTAGACCGCCCGTCCTGTCAGGATACGGGCGTGATCCAATTTTTCGTGCGCTGCGGAGCGAATTTC
>CAUQRE010000260.1:0-2734 GCA_963520315.1 uncultured Campylobacter sp.
AACCAAAACCTATCATCGCGACGGTTTTGCTTCTAATCAAGCTCAAATCGCAATCTTTGTCGTAATAAATATTTACAGCCATTTTGCATTCCTTTGTTTTAAGATAAATTTGCGTGATTATACTATTTGCGCGCTGAAATAAACTTGACTTAGACTCGATTTAAGTTTATTAAAAAGCCTTTTAGTGTAAAATTGCAGATTATAAAAATTTATAGATATAGAGTGTAAAAATTATGAATGATTCAATCTACAAGCATATAAAGGCGCTCCCTCCGCTAGACGATACGGTAGTAAAAGTCCAAGCCGTCTGTTCAAACGAAAATAGTTCGCTAGGCGACCTAGCCCAGATAATCGCCAAAGACCCGATGCTAACGGCAAATATTTTACGCTCGGCAAATTCTCCGCTTTACGGATTTAGTCGCGAAATAACGACTATCGAAAAGGCCGTATCGCTTTTTGGTATGGCGACCGTACGCGGTTTTGCGCTCTCAAGCGCCGTTAAAAAAAACTTTAAGATAAATTTAGATCCTTACGGCATTACTAGCCACGACTTTTTAAATATTTCCATAATGCAAAATGCGCTCACGTACAACTGGTACTCTAAGATCGACGCGAAAGAACTCGCCGTATTAAGCCCCGCTTCGTTTATGTTAGAAGTCGGCAAAATCGTGATTTCTCATGAATTAAACGAAAAAGGCAAGGCAAACGAATTTAGAAAAAGATTAAAAGAAATTTCGAATCCATTTGATCTATCCGATCTAGAAACCGAGATCGTAGGTATCTCAAACGAAACGGTAACGGCTAAAATTTTCGAGCAGTGGAACCTAGAAACCGAGCTGGTAGAGGCGATATATTATTCAAACGATCCAGACGATGCGCCCGAGCATATCAAAGACTACTCAAAAGCGCTCAGGGTCGTCAAAAACGCCGTAAATATCTTTAGTCAACTTAGCGACGACGGACTACAAAATACACTAATGTGTCTCGACGAATACGGCTTTGCACAAGATAAATTTTTAGAAGCCGTCGCAAAAGTCAAAGCGAATTTGTGAAAGAATTTTTAACCAAACTACTTGACGGAGCGAGCGAAAAGGAAGTCGCCTCCTCCGATAAAGAAATCCTACGAAATTTACTAAATTTAAACGCCGTAAGCCGCCACAAAGATCGTTACTATCTAAATAACGGCTTTGTTTGCGGCAAACTCGATATAAGCGCAAACGGCACTGGCTTTTTGACGCCTTACGATAAACGCTTCAAGCAAGATATAATAATAGAAAATAAAAATTTAAACGCCTCGCACTACGGCGACATCGTACTAGCAAAGCTTTTGCCGCTAAAGAAAAAACGCCAAAGCGCCAAAGTCGTGATGACGCTAAAACTCGCCAACGAAACGAGCGTAGTCTATACCAAGCAAATAGGCTCGGTAATCCTTGGCGTAAACGTAAAAACCGGACTTAGCTCGGCTCTAAAAGCCTCGCAAAAATCACTAAAAATGCTGCCGCCGGGCACGCTACTAAAAATCGGCAATCTAAATAACGAAATAGTCGAGGTCATCGGCAATATCAACGACCCGCTTAGCGACGAGAAAATCTCGCTTGCTGTATTTAACAAAGACGACGAATTTAACGAGGAGTGCGAAGCCCAGGCGCTCGCGTGGGGCGACGAGGTCGATGCCGCGATGTATCCGCAAAGGGTAGATTTACGGGAACTGCCTTTTTGCACGATCGATCCCGTCGATGCCAAAGACTTTGACGACGCGATATATTTTGACGAGAAAAAGCGCGAAATTTACGTCGCGATCGCCGACGTCAGCGAATACGTCACTCCTTACTCTCCGATAGATGCAGAGGCCAAAACGCGCGGATTTTCGATATATTTTCCGCATAAAGCCGTGCCGATGCTGCCGCGAAATTTGAGCGAAAATATCTGCTCTCTCAAACCAAACGTCGCGCGCCTTGCGTTTTGTTTCAAAATCACGCTAGACGAGGAGGACGAAATCGTAAAAGAGGAGCTCATGGAAGCCCTAATCGTCTCAAAAAGACGCTTTAACTACGACGAAGTCGATCAAATTTTACGCGGCGAACGCGAGGACGAGGTCGGCTGGATCAAGCCTCTTTTCGCGCTTACCTCGCGCCTGCGCAAAAAACGCCTGAAAAACGCGTTTGACTTTAGAACGCAGGAGCTTCGCATGAGCCTTGACGCAGACGGCAGGCTCGCCTCTACGAGATTTGAGACCGATACCGACTCGCATAGACTCGTCGAGGACTGCATGCTACTAGCCAACGTCGCTGCGGCAAAGCGTATCGCAAAAGGCGTTTTTAGAAATCACGGCTCGCCGGATCTGCGAAAAATCCAAATTTTGCTCGAAGACCTCGGCACTCTGGGCTTTGACTTCGTTTATGAAAGCGACATCGCAAATTTGGTTCGCAAAATCCAAGCACAGGCCGACGCCGCAGGCAACCGCGAGGAGATCGACAAACTCATCATAAAATCGCAAAAAAAGGCCGAATACGGCGCGCAAAATTTAGGCCACTTCGGACTGGGATTTGAGCGCTACACGCACTTTACGAGCCCGATCCGCCGCTACTCCGACCTTACGTTGCACCGTCTTTTAAAGGCCAAACTGCGCAACGACGAGAAATTTTTCAACTACCTGCTTTTAAATATCGAAGCTACTTGTTCAAATTTAAGCGAACTCGAGCGCGAAGCCGACAGGGTCGCGTTTGACTTTATG
>CAUQRE010000261.1:0-2726 GCA_963520315.1 uncultured Campylobacter sp.
GCGCCCTCGTAGTCTTTTAGTTTTTCGAAAATTATCGTTAGCGATTTTAGCGCGATTTGATTTCGCGGAGAGATTTTTAGCGCCTCTAAAAAGACGCTTTTTGCGCGCTCTAAAAAGCCCGCCTTAAAATAAGTCTGACCCAGATCGGTAAAAATTTGCTCCTTTGCCGCTCGGTTTTTGGCCCGCTCTAAAGCCACGGCATAGACGTTGATAGCCTTTTCAAAATACCCGCTTTTTGAAAACGTCCCCGCCAAAAAGCACATCGTAGCCGTATCCGCGCCCGAGTTTATCAAAAGCTGCTTGTTTTCGTCGCTCAGGCCTTGAGATTTGCCGAATTTTTTTAAAAATCCCGCGATCTCAGCCTTTTCGTCCTTGCTCTTAAAAACGCCCCACGCATAGCTAAAAACGGCGATCACGAGCACTGCGGCGACCAATACCACGAGGCCGAAAATCGGGTCTCTAAATTCGATAAAAAATATATCCAAAATGCCGCTTTCTAAAGTCAAATTTAACGCCGATTATAGCAAAACGATTGTATAATCTCGCTTATGATCGATCCAAAATCAATAGAAAGACTAAAAGCGCAAACCGATATCGTCGATATCGTCGGGCACTATCTGCCGCTGAAAAAAAGCGGAGCGAACTTCGTGTGCGTCTGCCCGTTTCACGACGATAAAAACCCGAGCATGAGCGTGAGCCCGTCGCGCGGGATATTTCACTGCTTTTCGTGCAAAGCCGGCGGCGACGCGATCAAATTCGTGATGGACTACGAAAAGCTAAGCTACCCAGAAGCCGTCGAAAAGATCGCGGGGCTGCAAAATTTCACGCTAAACTACGTGCGCGGCGGCGAACCGGCGAAGGAAAACAAGCACATCCTAGAAAACGCAAACGCCTTTTACCGCTCGCTGCTTTATAAAACGCCCGCGGCCGTAGAGTATTTGTATTCGCGCGGTATAACCGACGAGCTGATAGATAAATTTGAACTAGGTTTCGCGCCCGAGAGCGCACAGACAATAAGGCTACTGCAAAACGATCAAATCGAGCCCAAAGAAGCCCTAGAAGTCGGCATCGTAAAGCAAAACGAAAACGGCATCTACGCTAGCTTCATAAACCGCATCACCTTTCCTATCTACACGCACGCGGAACGGCTAGTGGGTTTTGGCGGACGTACGATCAGCGGCAACCCCGCTAAATACGTAAATTCGCCCCAGTCCGCGGTTTTTGACAAGTCCACGCTTTTTTACGGCTACCACCTGGCAAAGCGCGAAATTTTCGCCAAAAATCAAATCATAATCACCGAAGGCTACATGGACGTTATTATGCTGCACAAGGCGGGCTTTAATAACGCCGTAGCCGTGCTTGGAACCGCTCTTACGACCAAGCACCTGCCGCTTTTAAAACGCGGCGAGATTAGCGTTATTTTATGCTTTGACGGCGACGATGCGGGCATAAACGCCGCGACTAAGTCCGCTCTGCTGCTCGCGCAAAACGAAATTGACGGCAGCGTCGTCATTATCGAGGGCGGCGCAGATCCCGCCGATATGGTAGTTGCTGGCAAGATAGAGTATCTGCGGCAAATTTTTGAAAGCGGCACGGAGATAGGAGAATTTTACATCAGGCATCTAGCTAGCGGCTTTGACCTATCGCGTCCAGTGCAAAAGCAAAAGGCGCTAGAAGCGATCCAGGCCTTTACGGCGAGTCTAAAGCCCGTCGTCGCAAACTCCTACGCGCCGCTCGTGGCTAAAATTTTAAAGATAGCCGAGGGGTCGTTTTGGCTTTCTCGCGGATCAAATTCGCCGATGCGGCAAGGCTACGGCGGGACTGAGCAAAACGCGCAGGGCTACGAGATGCAAAATTTCCGCGCAAACTCGGGGCGCAAAGACCCGCTAGAAATCCAAATTTTAAAAACAATGATAGAAAATGAGAGTCTAAAAAAATTTATTTTAGAAAATTTAAAGCCCGATTATTTCGCGCGCCACAGGGCAGTCTACGAAGCGATCGCGGCGGGAGCAGACGCGAACGATCCATCCGTGCGCGAGATAATATTTGAAAAATACGAGGCGTTTAAAAACGAGGAGGAAATTTTACAAAACCTAAAATTTTTTAAAACAAGATTTTACAAAAATTTATACAAAAAGTATTCGGCGTCGCAAATCTCGCTAGAAGAAAAGCAACCGATACTAAAAAAAATCAACGAAATTTTAAAGGAACTTAAAAAATGAAAGCGTTAGTTTTATTTAGCGGCGGGCTTGATAGCATGATCTCTATCAAGCTTCTAACCGGCCAAGGTATTGATGTTACGGCGATCCATATCGACATCGGCTTTAGCGGCGACGAGAAAAAGGCGGAAATTTTATGCCGCCGCGCGAACGAAGCCGGAGCCGAGTTTAAGATCGTAGATATCAGAAACGAATACCTGCGCGAGGTACTTTTTACGCCAAAGCACGGCTACGGCAAGCACTTTAACCCCTGCATCGACTGCCACGGATATATGTTTAAAACGGCGCTTGCGATGATGAGCGCGGAGGGCGCTAGCTTTATCGCGACGGGCGAGGTGATCGGCCAGCGTCCGATGAGCCAGAGGCGCGACGCGATGGCGCAAGTCAAAAACGCCGCAGGCGACGAGGACGACCTAATCTTGCGCCCGATGTCCGCGCAGCTGATGAAACCCACAAAGCCCGAGCGAGAAGGCTGGGTCGATCGCAGTAAGCTGCTAGGTATCAGCG
>CAUQRE010000262.1:0-2704 GCA_963520315.1 uncultured Campylobacter sp.
CTCGCGTGAAAAATCACGTCTGCGTCAAAGAAGCGGTCTTTCCGTTTAACAAGCTACCGGGCGCCGATCTGATCCTGGGGCCTGAGATGAAAAGTACGGGCGAGGTCATGGGTATATCCGAGGGCTTTGCCAAGAGTTTTGCTAAAAGCCAAATCGCCGCAAGCAACTCGCTGCCTACAAGCGGGCTAGTCTTTTTGACTCTTGCCGATGCGGACAAAAAATACGCCGCAAATTTGGCGCGCGAGCTCATAAACCTCGGCTTTAAAATCATCGCCACGGGCGGAACGTATAAAATTTTAAACGAAGCAGGCGTAGAGAGCGAGTTCGTCTATAAGATCAGCGAAGGCCGCCCAAACGTCGAGGATAGGCTTAAAAACGGCGACATCGCGCTTGTAATCAACACCAGCGATAGCAAGTCAAACAGCGAGGACGGCAAGAAAATCAGGCAAAATATCATGCGATTTAAGATCCCGTATTTCACGACGATGTCGGCGGCACTAGCTGCGGCTAAATCGCTAAAAAGCGTGCAAGACGGCAGCGCGCTGGAAGTAAGAAGCTTGCAGGAGTATCTGGGCGGGAAGTGAGCGCATGCTGGCAAATTTAAACGTCAAATTTGTCTTCGCACCTAGTTTTTGCTTTAAATAAAAGCTTAAATTTAGCTCTCTAATTTCACGGCTGGAATTTGTTTTAGATGAGATTAAATTTTACTTCTAGCGTTTTGGACGATACGAAGTAGTAAAATTTCAGCTAAATTTTACCCAGCAAAAAGGAGCAAAGATGTTTGATTTTAAAAAAGAGTTTAAGCAGCTTTATGCGCCAAAGCAGACGCCGCAAATTTTAATCGTCCCGCCCGCAAATTTCGTTTGTATCCGCGGCGAAGGCGATCCAAACGAATCAGGCGGCGCGTATCAGCGTGCGATAGAGGTGCTTTACGCCGTGAGTTACGCGCTAAAAATGAGCTACAAAACCGATTATAAAATAGATGACTTTTTTGAATACGTCGTGCCGCCGCTAGAGGGATTTTGGCGGCAAAGCGGCTCGGCTTGCGGCGAGGCAGACTACGCTAGAAAGAGCGATTTTAGCTGGATTAGCGCGATTAGACTGCCTGGTTTTGTCACGCGAGAAAATTTTGACTGGGCGGTACGGCAGGCTGCTTCAAAAAAGAAGCTAGACTGCGGCATGGCGGAGTTTTTAAGGATAGACGAGGGTCTTTGCGCGCAAATTTTACATGTGGGTAGCTTTGACGATGAGCCTGGTAGCGTTACTAAAATAGACGAGTTTATCACCGCAAACGGCTATGCAAAGGACTTTGGCGAGCAAAGGACACATCACGAAATCTACTTAAGCGATCCTAGAAAAATAGACCCGAAAAAATGCAAAACTATAATTAGACTGCCGATTATAAAAATTTAGTAGCGACGCGGTTTCTAAGTAAAGCTATAGTACTTGCTCGAGACTCGCCTTTTTATTGTGCTGATTTGCAAAATAGAGTAGATTAAGAAAAATTATGTCGATTATAGAGTTTAGCGGAGCGCTACACTGTATAACAGCAGAGAAATTTGGGCGGTAGAGTTACCGCCTTGTTCGCTATTTTATTTTAGGGTTCATTTTTGTATCGAAGTCGGTTTCCCAAAATTTTTCATCCGATTTATATTCTATTTCCGCTTTACCTATCTGCTTAAGCCTCTCATTCCAAGCTTTTCTAATGCCTTCAGCAATAGGCTTAAATTCCCTTGGCGAAAACTCATCAGTTTTTGCATTATTGCACCAGTAGCAAGCCATACAACAATTCTCTTTGCTATACTCCAAATTTGGTAGCTTCCTATCTATTTCTAGCGTATATCCGCGCGTATCGCTTCTTTTATTATTTAGCTTACCATTTTTGCCAAGCTCTTCGATCTGAGCTAGGCTTATACCGCAGTATGAGCAAGTTGTTTTTTCAAGCATCTTATTAAAATCTGTTTCAGAAAATTTTCCTTTAAAATCATCTTCATATTCTTTTTCCAGTGCATCTAAAATTTCTGTAAATTCTTTAGACTTTTGAACGAAATATTGTCTTTGCTCTATCTGCATGATGTTTAGATCTTTGCACTTATGTTTTATTTTACTTTGATCCAGGTGGTAGTATTTACTGCTGTATAAATTCGCCACTTCATTAGTGACTTCAAAGCCCTTAAAATCTTTTTTTATAGTTTCAATATTACTCATAATGTAGTAATCATTGCATCCATTTTTATCTGAGTTGTCCCAAGAAAAAGCCTTGTCAAACAAAAATAGCTGAACTTTTGTTTTAAAGCTATCTTCCATCTTAGTTTTATATTTCTTTGTCATCTTTTCTCCTTCATCAAAATTTTTGTCATTATACAGCTTTTTTACGACTTTGACCGCCACGAGACAGTATAGGCGTTTATATGCCTGTAGCTCCACTCTGCTTGAACTAAAATTTAAAATCTCATTCTTAGCCGGTCCAAAAATTTAAATAGCCATTTACGCTCGCCTCAAATCCTATCAACCCCCAAATTTAACCCCAGCTTAAGCATAAGTTTATATACTTTGGCTTTAAATTTAAGGCGGCAAATGAGATCTCAGAGCGAATTTTTTGGCGTTTTCATCACGCTTCTTGGCGGCGTATTATGGGGCTTTAGCGGAGTTTGCGGGCAGTATCTGTTCACGCAAAAAGGCGTCAGCGCCGACTGGCTCGTAC
>CAUQRE010000263.1:0-2699 GCA_963520315.1 uncultured Campylobacter sp.
GTTTTGAGCGACTTCTTTTGGGAAAAAGAGTCTGATATTTACGCCCTCGCTCGGCAAAATTTCATCCTCGCCGAGGAATTCCTTCATCTTTTCGTCGGGCTTTAAAAATAGCTCCTCGATCGTACCGCTGCCGATTATCTTGCCGCTTTCTAGCAGTACTGCGCGGCGTGCGATGCTTTTTACGACCTCCATCTCGTGCGTGACCAAAACGACGCTGATATTTAGCGTTTGATTGATCTGTTTTAAAAGCTCGAGTATCGAATTTGTCGTATTTGGATCAAGGGCCGAGGTCGCTTCGTCGGAGAGTAAAATTTTTGGACTTAGCGCAAGGGCGCGAGCGATGGCAACGCGCTGTTTTTGTCCACCGCTTAGCTCGCCGGGATAGCTTGCGGCTTTGTTTGCAAGGCCTACTAGCTCTAGTAGCTCGCTCACTCTTTTTTTGATTTCGCCGTCTGAGTAACCCCAAAATTTAAGCGGAGTAGCGACGTTTTCAAACGCCGTTTTCCTCGCCATCAGCGCAAAGTGCTGAAATATCATCCCCACGTCTTTCCTAAGCTCTCTTAGCTCTTTATCTTTTAGCGCCGAGATTTCTTTGTCAAATACCTTTAGGCTGCCGCCTTGATAGTCCTCTAGGCCGTTTATGCAGCGAAGCAGGGTAGATTTACCCGCGCCGCTGTGGCCTACGATGGCGAAAATTTCGCCTTTTTCTACGGTTAGGCTGACGTCGTCTATGATCTGCGTCGCTCCGTAAAATTTCTTTAAATTTTCTATTTTTATCACTCAAATTTCCTCGTTCATAATTCCGCCGAAGCGCTACTAAAATTTATAAAATTTCGCGCCTTAGCTCATCTGCGCTCTTTGGCGAAAGAAGTGCTGGAGCGATGTCAAACACGCTAAATGCGCCGCTTTGGCCTCTTTTTGCTAGACGGTATGCTGCGCGGGCGTAGGCTACGAGTACGCTTGCAGTAAATTCGGGATTTGAGTCAAGCTTTAGCGAAAACTCGATCAAGTGTTTATTTTCTCCGTGCTCGCCAGTCGCTCCGCTTCGCAAAACAAATCCTCCGTGAGGGATGCCGCCGTGCTCTTTTTTAAGCGTCGTAATATCGATAAAATGCACGCTCGTGTCGTAATCGGCGAAGTAGTTTGGCATCGTTTTTATCTCTTTTTCGATGCGCGCTTTATCGGCGCCCTCTTCGGCTACGACATAGCACTCGCGCAGGTGTTTTTCGCGCGTAGTTAAATTTGGGTTTTCGCCTGCGCGGACTCGCTCCAAGGCGCTTTCTATCGGTACGGTGTATTGGCGCGCATCCACGATGCCCTCGATCCTGCGGATGGCGTCGGAGTGGCCTTGGCTCACGCCTTTGCCCCAAAATGTATAACTGCTGCCGTTTTCCAGCACGCTCTCGCCAAATAGTCTATTTAACGAAAATAGCCCCGGATCCCAGCCCACTGCGATAATGCCTACATTTCCGCCTTTTTTAGCGGCGGCGTCTACCGCGGCGAAGTGCTCAGGTATTTTTGCGTGCGTATCAAAGCTATCGACGACGTTAAAATCTTTTGCAAACTCCGGCGTTTGCGTCGGTAGATCCGTCGCACTACCGCCGCAAAGCACCAAAACGTCAAATTCGCCCTTGTGCGATAAAATTTCGTCCACGCTAAATACCGGAGCGCCGTATGTTTTTACCTCGCTTGGATTTCTGCGGCTAAAAACAGCCGAAAGCTCTAAATCCTTGCTATTCCTTGCGGCAAGCTCCACGCCGCGACCTAAATTTCCATATCCTAAAACCGCTATTTTTATTTTTTCGCTCATTTTTTATCCTTTTATTTTTTTAATTTTTTACGCATTAAACGGCATGCCGTAGTTTAAATTTAACCGCTCAAGGTACCGTTTGGATCTGCCAAGTCCTAACGCAAAAACCAAAAAATATCAATCGACCGCTCCCAAATTCGCCAGCTCGCTATCTACCTTTTCTAGCTTTTGCGTCGCGCTAGCTAGCCCTTCGCGGTTGGCTTCGACCACGGCTTGCGGGGCAGAGGCTACGAATTTCTCGTTATTTAGCATACTTGAGAGCTTTGCTATCTCTTTTTCCAGTTTGGTTTTTTGCGACTGCAGTCGCATGATAACAGCGCTCATGTCCACGCCTTCAAGCGGCACGAAGACTTCTAAATTTTCGCTCACGTCGCGCGCTGCGTTTTCGATTTTGGCGTCGCAAAACTCGATCTGCTCGCATTTAGCTAGCAGCGCGATGTAGTTTGTCGCCTCGGTCAAATTTTCGTTTCCGTTTAGCTTGATGAAAGCTTTTGGGATTTTTGAGTTGCCTTGCTCGATGGTCGCCTTTGCGCGGCGGATCGCGACGATGGCCTCGATCACTAGCTCAAAGGTCTTTTCTATCTGTAAATCGCGCTCGTTAGCTTGCGGATACTCTTCCACCATGATCGAGCTTGCGTTTTCCAAATTTGAACCGCTAAGCTCGTGAAAAAGGTACTCGGAGATAAAAGGCATGAACGGGCTAAGTAGCCTCATCGCCTCTTTAAATATCGCTCCAAGCTCTCTTACGCTGCCTTTATCGGCTTTGCTAAGCTCGATGCCCCAGTCGCAAAACTCGTCCCATAAAAATTTATAAATCGCGTTTGCCGCGTCGTTAAAGCGGTAGGCGTCGATGTTCTCTCGCACTTCGCGCACGCACTCGTTAAAGCGG
>CAUQRE010000264.1:0-2698 GCA_963520315.1 uncultured Campylobacter sp.
ATCCTAGCCAAAAATACGGGTCAAAAACTGGCTAAAATCCAAAAAGATACCGACAGGGACTTTTTCATGAGTTCTGCTGAGGCTAAAGAATACGGACTGATAGATAAGGTTTTAGAAAAAAGCTTTAAATAAAGAGTAAATTTTGCTAAAGATAGACGATAAAAAAAGCGAAAAACAGCTCCCGCAAAGCGCACAAAATCCTGGACGCGTAGGCGCGGGAAAAGGCGAGGATAACGGCGGCGATATGGGTATTTACGGATTTTCCGAGGCTATCATAAAAGAGCTAGCTGAGGAAAATATCCCCTCGATACCCAAAAATTATTCAATATTTTTTGAAAAAATACTCGAAAAGCAACCGGACGACTTCAAAAAAAAAGTCGGGGAAATCATCAAAATAGAAGATGAAATCGGTAGATTAGAAGACGATAGGCAAATCAGCATCGAGCGCGAGGTAAAAAATAGCTTTATACAGATAAAAAGTATGTTGCAAGCCGTCGCGCTCATTTATAAAAATCTATCCGTACTAAAAACAGTCATTAAAAAGCGCCTAGACAGCCTCGATCCAAACGGAAATTTACTAGCTAATCAAAGCGTTTTTAACGCATTTAGCGATGATCTAGCCAAGCTAAATACGCTGATGGATAAGCATATCGAAGTCATAAAAACCAGCTACGATGAAGTCGGCAAAGTTTTTAAGATAGTAGAAGAACAGTCCGTCTATGATCCAAAATTTGATATCTATAACCGAAAATTTTTCCTAAAGACGCTGGAAATGGAGGTCGGCAATATCCAAAAATACGGCTACAAATCCTCGCTGATGCTAATCAAACCAAAAGAAACCTCGCTGCAAGACATCGGCTCAAAAGGCAAGCATGCGGTGCTAAAAAACATCTCGCGTATGCTACTTCGCACCTCAAGGCGCAGCGATATTTTGGCGCATTACGGCGACGGGTGCTTTGCGATGCTGATGCGCCATACCGATATCGTCGGCGCGCAAAAGGCGTGCGAACGTATAACGGAGATGTTTTACGGCACCTCTTTTATGCTAAACGACGAAAAGATCGATTTTGATATGGAGGTAGTAGCCTGCGCTCTGGGCGGACAAAAGACCGTCGAGGAGCTGCTTTCTAGCGCGCTTGATGCGCTAAAGGACACCGGTAAAGACGGTAAACGCTACCTTATCCTACCCGGCGAGGGCGGCAAATGATACTAGAAATCCTAACCTATCCGAACAAAAAACTCTTCGTCAAATCGCTTGAAGTTAAGGTTTTTGACGAAGAGTTGCATAAATTTTTAGACGATATGTATGAAACCATGATCGCTAAAAACGGCATCGGACTAGCTGCCATCCAAACTGGCGAGGCTAAGCGAATTTTGATCGTAAATTTAGTGGATGAAGAGAGCAAAGGACAGCGCAAAGAGGATCTGCTAGAAATCATAAATCCCAAAATTTTACGCAAAGAGGGCGAGATAATCTACCAAGAAGGCTGCCTTAGCGTGCCGGGATACTACGAGGACGTAAAAAGAGCCGAATTTATAACGCTAGAGTATCAAGACCGCTTCGGACAGCGCCGAGAGCTCGAGGCCGACGGACTTTTATCGGTTGCGATCCAGCACGAGATGGATCACCTAGACGGACACCTTTTTATCGAGCGCATCGGCTACAACAAACGCAAAAAATTCGACAAAGAGTATAAAAAGCAAAAAAACGCATGAAAGCCCTAAAATGCGCCACTTATAACGACGAATTGCGGCTTGTGGACGTCGAGTCCAGTTTTAACCGCGGTTTGCCCGCGCTAAATATCGTAGGGCTTGCGGGAGCTTCGATCAAAGAGAGCGCCGAACGCGTAAAATCAGCGCTTTTATCGTTAAATTTTTCTTTTCCTGCGCAAAAAATCATCATAAATTTATCCCCGTCCGATATGCCAAAATCGGGCAGCCACTTCGACCTGTCTATCGCGCTTTTAATCGCCTTGCAAAAAGAGCGCGACTTTGAGCCTATTTTTGTATTCGGCGAGCTGGGGCTTGACGGCGGCGTCAAAAGCACGGCGAGCCTTTTTTCTATCTTGCTTTTTTTGAGCGCAAAAGCGCCCGGTTCTCGCGTGCTGATCCCGCAAGAGATAGCGCAAAAAGCGGGCGCGATACCGAATTTAGAAATTTACGCCATTTCAAATTTAGCCGAGGCGATCAAATTTTTTCTCGAGCCAGAGTTTGCCGCCTCGCGCAAAGTCGGCGCCGTTCATCCGCTTTTTTCGAATTTGATCAAAATCGGCGAAAAAAGCTTCGTAAAAAATCAAAATTTCGAGCTAAATTTTAGCGACGTCAAAGGCCAAAGTAGAGCAAAAAGAGCCTGCCTGGTGGCCGCTTGCGGCATGCACAACATTATCTTTGAGGGCAGCCCCGGATGCGGCAAGAGCATGAGCGCCAAGCGCCTGCGCTACATTTTGCCGCCGCAAAGCTTGGATGAGATTTTGCTTAGTTGCGCTTATAGCTCGCTGAATCAGCAGGAGAGCGAATTTTCCGCCCTTCGCGCCTTTCGCTCGCCTCATCATACGAGCACGCGCAGCTCGATATTTGGCGGCGGATCGAGCGCGGCTAGGATCGGCGAGGTTGGGCTGGCCAACGGCGGGATACTCTTTTTCGACGAGCTTCCGCACTTTGCGCCCCAAATTTTAGAGAGCCTGCGTGAGCCACTCGA
>CAUQRE010000265.1:0-2694 GCA_963520315.1 uncultured Campylobacter sp.
GGCGTTCATCAGAAGCGAGCTAGGATAGGCGGCCTTGCCTCCGGGGATATATAGTCCGGCGCGGTCTAACGGAGTGTACTTGGCACCTAGCAAAACGCCGTGCTCGTCGTGCTCCATCCAGGTTTTAGGCAGGCTTTTTTCGTGGTAGCTTTTGATACGATCAAAGGCTAAATTTAGCGCGTTTCGCAGACAGCTATCTATGCCGTCGTATGCCTTTTGCATCTCGTCGGTGCCGATTTTTAGGCTATTTGCATCTGGTTTCCAGCGGTCGAATTTCTCTATCTGCTCAAAGAGCGCCTCGTCGACTCTAGCGCGCACATCCTCAAGTATCTGCGAAACGGCGGGCATAACCGCGCTCATATCGCCGTTTGAGCGGTTTACCAAAGCCGCGAAATACTCCTTAAAATTTTCATTGCTAGTTAGTAAAAACTTCATATCGCCTCCTTAAATTTTCTTTCGTATCTTAGTTTTTGACTGATATTTCCGAGCGCGCCGCCTTGATGGATGTATAAAATCTCGTTTTTAAACGCGCTCAGATTTGCCATAATCGTTAAAAAGCCCACCGGATCGTAAATGAGCTCAAATTCTATCCTCGTTTGCTCGCATACTTCGTGCCAAATTTGATAAAGCTCGGGCTTTAGATCGCCGAAATGATATTTTTTGGGCGGCTGTAAAATGCGCGCCTGCGAGTTTGGCGTCAGCACCTCAATCTCGCTTTTTAGGTAGTCTGCGTCGCCCACGCAAGGACAGGTATAGACGTCAAATTTAACGTGCTTAGCCAAAAACGCCGCCGACGTGCCGGTACCTGAGGGCAAAAATATATCCACGGTTTTACCCTCCGCATCCGCCCAGCGCTCTATCTGCCTAGCCTGCGAGATAAAGCCCGCCTCCGCCTGCGGCTGCCAAACGCCCTCGTTTATAAAAAGCGAATCGCCGATGAAGCAATCCTGCGCGGCGGACAAATTTAAGCTTGTTTGGTATGCGGATTTTTCAAAATTTGAGTTTTTATGGCTTATGTATTCGCTGGAATTTGCGCTCACGAGCTTTGCTGACTCGTCAAATTTACTTGAAATTTGCCCACCTAAATCTTGTGAATTTGATTTTTCTATTTGCAAATTCGGCTCGACTTCGGCTTGCAAATTTGACATATTTTTTGCATTTAAATTTATATCCGTAAAACCGAGCCGTTCGTCAAATTTGCTTAAATTTGATCCGCAGGCATTTTTTAAATTTGACCCGTTTTTGCTGCGATTGTCCGTCAAATTTGCAGTCTCGCCGCCAAAAATCTCACTCTCTTTTAACCCGGCAAGCTCATAGGCTAAAGCCCTAGCCCGCGCCCGTCTATCTTTATCTACATATATTTTCATCCCGTTTTCAAGGGCGAATTTAAAATTTCCGATCGGATTTGCCGCCAAATTTGAGCTTAAATTTGAAACTACGTAGTGAAACTCAAGACCCTTTATCTTTGCAAAAACGCTTAAGCTATACATAGCGTTTGACTGGCTTGAACCGTAGCTAACGACGCGCTTTATGCCGCCTAGATCAGCATGCAAGAAATGCTCCAGCTTTCTAGCTTTATTGCCGTTAAATTCGCCATCCATCAGGTCGTCGCGAAGTACGTAAAACTCGAGTCCGTTAAATTTAGTCTTTTGAATACTTTTGATTTTGCCGCTCCAAGAGATCTTGCATCTCTTTCATCGACTCTTTGTCCGAGATCGAAAATTTGATCTCGATGCGCCTTGAGGCATCGGGATCTTCTTTGCCGTTTTTCATCACCAGATCGCTAAAACTACGCCCGCTAGCGATGAGATAGCGCTCTAGGCGCTTGTCTTTGTTCCACGAGTAGATAAAATCTAGCACCGAATACGCGCGCTTTTGCGACAGATCAAGGTTGTACATGTAGCTACCTACGGAGTTCGTATGCCCCTCGATCACGATTCTATCGATGTGTTTTGCGATCTCTTCGTTATTTAATATCGCTTCGAAATAAGTCTGCAAAATTTCTTTTAGGCGCGCTTTTGCTTCGTCTCTTAGCTCGTATGAACCCGTGTCAAAAAGTATAGATTCAGGTAGCGACACGACGCCCGAGCTTGGATCTATACTTACCCTATTTCCAAGCTTAGCGCGTAAATTTGATATGACGTTTGAGCGAAGCGAGCTGATGTCTTTGATCTTGTCTTTTGTTTTATTAAAATCCTCTTCCAGCGCGGCAAATTTTGAGATTTCATCGCCGTATTTTGCGTTTAGCTCGTTTAGCGCCTCGTCTTTTTGCGCTAAAATTTGCCCAAGCTGCACCACTCTATCCTGCAAATCCGCGATAGTTTTGTTTGCGTCGTTTAGATTTATCTCGTAGGTTTGGGTTAGATTCGTGAGCTCGTTTTTCTCTTTTTTGACGCCTTCAAGCATCTCGTTTACTAGCCTGTTTATATCGGCAAGCTCTTTATTTTCGCTCTTTGCGCGGTCCAAATTTGAAAAAATTTCTTTTATGACGTTTTCTTTGCGCGCAAGCTCGCTTTGAGATGAAACGATTTGCTTTTCGCGCTCGCTCAAATCTTTTTGTAGTTTTGCCAAATCGCTTTGGCTAAGGACGTATTTTACGACGACGGCGCCGATGATGAGCATAAAAACAAACATCAGCCCGGCCATCAGGTCCGCATACGATATCCAAAAGGTCTGGTCGCCGCTTTTGCCCTC
>CAUQRE010000266.1:0-2691 GCA_963520315.1 uncultured Campylobacter sp.
CCGGCGGCTTAGCTACGCTTTTTTGATCCATTCCTCTGCCCTCCTTTTGCGGCTGCTCGTCCTCTTTGTTATTTAAAAAGTCTTTCCAAGACATCTACTTTTCCTTTCGTTGATTTATAAATTCGTTTACGCCTAAAGCCGTTTTTTGTTTTTCGTCTCCTTTTTTTGATTATTCGGCTTTGAGCCGTCTAAATTTAGCTTGCTAAATTTGATTAAAAGCGTTAGGCTAGCTTCAATTTTAGCCTTTTTAAACTTATTAAATTTTAAGTTCGGCTCAAAAACGTTAAAACAGCTTAAATTTTAGTCTTTAAGCTTACGAAATTGGGCATTAAATTTGCATAAACGCCAATCTCCGCCTCGTCCGCTTCAAAATAGCGATCCGGCTTGCCTAGCTCGTAGCGCGTAAATATCAATTTGTCCTCAAAGCAGTCTAAACCGCAAATTTGCGACGTTATCTCGCCTGCGCCGTCAATTTTAGGCTCAAAGCCCGCCAGCGCGATCTCGGCGATAAACTCAAATTTGCTCGCGTCAAAAAGATAGTGACGAAAATATCCATCGTCGCGCACGAGCCAAATTCGGTCGCTAAGCGGCGCGATACCGCCTAGCATAAATCCCCGAGCCTCGCCGTCTAGCGTTAGCTCTTTAGGAAAGCTAAATCTGCGTAGCGGCTCTAGCTGCGGGTAGCTTGATACGGCGATCTCTTGCTTGTATAAATTTAGCAGCACCGCTTCGCGCGAGAAGTTATTTTTTAAATCGTGCGGTTGATTGCCTATCTGGCTTTCGGCTTCTTTTGCGTTGCCGCCCAAAAACTTTTTTGCCTGCGCGTTTGCTCGTTTTGGCATTTTGCGTTTTGACGTATCTTCTAGCTCTTTGCTAAATTTGCACTCAGGCGCGTAGTCTCCTTCGCGCTCGTCCTTTTTGCCGGCCGTAACGACCAAAAAACTAAAATCGTCCTCAAGCTCGGCGGTTAAATTTAATCCACTCCCCTTTGCCTGCAACAAAAACGACCTAGAGCCGTCCTACCCGGCGCCAAGACCTACGGCCATACCGCCCGTTTGCGGCAGCTCGTCCATCCAGACGCCTGAATTTTTAAGCTCGTCAGGTAGAGCCAAATTTGCTCTTAGCTCGCTGTCGTAGCCGTAAAGTAAAATCGAAATTTGCTTCTTGCTATCTCGCCTAGCTAGCCAAATTTGAGTCGCGCGAGGTTCAAATTTAGCATAGATTATCGGCTCGTTTAGGCTAAATTTTAGCTTGTGATCAAAGCCGTAGAGTTTAAAACCGAGCTCCTCGTCCTCGTATTCGTCGCTCCAGACCGCGGCCAGCTTTGCTAGCGTACCTAGGCTAAAGCAAAATTTACTCGCGCCAAAATCGGCAGCATTTATACCGCCGTATCTAGGATCGCCGTCAAGCTCGGTAAAATCGCTAATTACTATCACGCTCCGCCTTAAATTTAGTAAAATTAGCCGCTAAAATCGCGCGGCGCGGCTTAAGCTATATGCCATGCGCTAATAGCCGGACGCCTCGCAAACGCTAGGTTTATCCCTTGTCTCCAAGCTTTACGGCGGCTAAAATTTGCGCTACGACGTCCGCAAAATCGGTCGTAAAATAGCGCCTTATTATCTGAGTTTCTTTGTTTTTTTTCGTAACGTTTTTTATGATTTTGTCCCAAAACGCGGCGATTTTATCCTCTACTAGCTTTAGCGCGGTTATCTCGCTGCGCACGTAACCCCACTCCTGCGCATAAGGCAAAAATCCCTCTATCGCCGCCTCGTCTATAAAACGCAAATTTTGGGCGTCAAATACGTAATGACGATAACCGCTCGCAAAACTGACGCTAGTTACCAGCCAGACGCCCAGGCTAAGCGGGATAATGCCGTTTAGTAAAAACTCGCCGTCTAAATCCCGCGCAAGCTGCGTTTGGTCAAAATTTATCTCCCTTAGCCGCTTTAGGTCTGACGCGCGGGCGATGAAGGCGAGGTTTTTTGAACTATTCATAAATAACGCTCGCTCGCCGTCCAAGAGCGATAAAAAAACATTTTCGCCGTAAGGTAGCGCTTTTTATCTTGCCGTTTTCAAGCCGCGCTAAATATCCGCTAAAGCCGTCTGCTCCGTAATCAAACTCCACGGCAACCGCCGCGTCTAGCGGCTTTACCCAAACTAACGCGCCCCCGGATCTAAGCGCGTCAAGCTCCTCTTTAGCGATCAAATTTCGCTCGTAGTCGTAAACCAAAAGCTCGCACGCAAGCTCGCTAGTTTTCTTAACCAGCCAAATTTGCGCGCATTCGGGCACAAAGGCAAAACGTAAAAATTCGCCACCTATCTCCCAGATAAGCTCCTTTTTGACGTTAAACAGCTCAAATTTACAAGCCCCGATACAACCAACCAAAGCCGCGTTTTTATCGAAGTCTATTTTATCCGGGCTTTTGCCGAATTTTTCGGCACCGGGTATAAGGCGCGGATCAAAATTTATCTCTTTAAAGCCGTTTAAGATTATCATTTAGCTTTCTTGTTTGATAATCTTAGCAAACTCGCCAAAATAAACCTCGCTCACGTCGCTTAGCTTTTCCTCGATATCGTTTAGCTTAAATTTATCTCCGCCCACGCTGCCGATTTTTTCAAATTTTACGCCGTGTTTAGCGGCTAGAGATTCAAATTTAGCCTCGTCTTTTACGCCGACGATCGCGCGCGAAA
>CAUQRE010000267.1:0-2682 GCA_963520315.1 uncultured Campylobacter sp.
CTCGTCGATCCATTTTCTCTCCTCGTTTATTTTTTAAGATAGTTCTTAAAAATCACAGCGATATTAGCTGTTAAAAGCTGAATTTGGGTTGATGAAAATTAATTAACTTTTTTGCAATATTTGTTATTTAAATTGAGACAAAAAATATCTTTATTATCCTTATTTTAGGGCTAGGAACTGATTCAAACGCGAAAATATATTTTTCTATACGACTAAATTTAAAGATACGTTTTGATAACCGAACGCATAAATTTTTAGGTCGTGTCGACAAATATATAAAAAAAATGAGTAAAATAGTAACACAGTATCATAAAAAATTTTAATTTTTGAGAAAAATTTATGATACGGAGCGATGTTTTATAAATTTGCAAATAATTAAACGCCATACTTGAGCTAAATTTAGGTTAGAAACGAAAATTATAAATTTTCAAGACGACGTCGCAAGAAAATCTCATAAATTTAGCGCCGCTTCGTATTTAATGACCGTTAAGCACGACTAATATATCAAATCCATCTTTAACGATTTATAAAGCAAATACGATATATAATCTCATTTTTATTTTAAAATCAAGGGAGAAAAATGAGACTTAGTATTTTTGCTTCAGTCGCTATTTTGGCTACTTTTGCTGCCGCAGATGCAAAGACCGAGGGCTACTCGGTGATGCTTCCAAGCGTAGAAGTCGAAGGCATTTCTGAGCAAGATAACCTAAAAGGCTACGTCGCATACGATAGCGCGGAAGTAAACAGAAACGGACTTAGCAACAAGCAAACGCCTCAAACTATCGAAACTATCGATATCCAAAAAAATCGCAACTACGGCACGAACGATCTTTCTAGCATCCTAGAAGGAAATGCAGGCATAGATGCGGGCTACGATATGCGCGGCGAGAGTATAAAAATAAGAGGCTTTAGCGTAGACGGCGGAGATATATATAGAGATGGCGTGAGAGACTCGGGTCAAATCAGGCGCAGTACCGCAAACGTCGAGCGCGTCGAGATTTTAAAAGGACCAGCTTCTATCCTATACGGCAGGAGCGACGGCGGTGCGGTCGTAAATTTAGTAAGCAAAAAGGCAAATTTTACCCCTGTTTATAAGGTCTCGGGTAGATACGGCAGCTGGAGTAGATGGGGGCTTGGCGCAGACGTAAACCACGCGGTAAATAATCAACTAGCCGTACGCCTAACTACCGACGGCGAGCGCGGCAAATCGTGGCGCGAAGGCATAAAATATAAAAATTTTATGATAAGCCCTAGCGTCATCGTAACCAACCAAGGCGGCGACGTAAGCTTTGAAGCGCAGTATACGTACGACAACGCCTGGCGAGTACCCGATAGAACTCCGACCAAAGCCGTCTACGATAAGCTAGGCATCGACTACAAAAAGGGCTTTTCTCACGAGGGTGACTTCGTGGAGGATAGACTGCACTTTTTGCGCACGGAGTTAAATGCCGAGCTAGCTAAAGAGCTAAATCTAAAATGGGTTTTCGGATACAGAAAAGCTAGCCAAAATTTCGATCACTTTTTTGCGGGCAGTATCGTTGGCGGCAATAGACTAAGGCAAAACTACGCAAAGCAAGAGACGGATAACGAAACTATCTCAAACGCCTTTACGCTCACAAAGGAGCTAAATTTCGAGAGATTTAAGCACAACATCGCAGTCGGCTACGATAACAGCATCGAAACCCGCCATCCAAGGCTCTGGTATAGCAGAACCCATATGCAAGATATCGACCCGTACGCATCTAGGGGCAGTTGGGCGTCAAACAGGAACGTCCCGCTCACGACCGATAACAAACACCGCGCGATCAATCACGGCGTGTTTTTCGAGGATCTCATCAGCCTTGACGATACGTATAGGTTGATGCTCGGCGGTAGGTTTGATTTTTATAAATTTAAAACCAGAAATATAAGAGGCCAAACAAACAGCTACACCGGCGACTCGTTTAGCCCGAGGGTCGGCTTTTTATGGGACTTTGCGACCGATCATACCGCTTATGTATCGTATTCGCAGAGCTTTGCGCCATACGGCGGTAGAGGCAACATCGGCATCAGCACCGAAGATACCTCAAGACTGGATCTAAAACCGCAAAACAACGTCCAATACGAAATCGGACTAAAAAGCACTTGGGCGGATAATAAATTTAGCTCAAACATCGCGGTCTTTCAGATCGAACATAAAAATATCCGCTATCAGCCAGACCCTACAAACGACCCATATACTTGGGCAGTTCGCGGCAAAGAGCGTAGCCGCGGTATCGAGCTAAACGTGCTAGGGCAAATTTACGAGAATTTATACCTGCGCAGCTCGCTTGGCTACACGAACGCTAAGGTTACTAAAGACAACTCAAACCCGCTAAACGAAGGGCTTAACCTAAATGAAACCACGCGCTGGCAGGGCAATGTCTTTTTACGCTACGTAAACGCCGACAAATGGTACGTAGAAAGCGGCGTTACCGGCTACTCCAAACGCTACTTTTACTCTACTAACGGCGGTAGAATCCAAGAACAACACTTACCGGGCTTTGCCAGAGTGGACGTGAGTGCGGGATATAGCTTCACCGAGCATGCGCAAATGACGCTAGCGATAAACAATCTCTTTGATAAAAAATACTGGCGCTCAAGCTCGAGGCTGGGCGACGAGAGATCGTTTATGGTGAATTTTCACTATAATTTTTAATTAAA
>CAUQRE010000268.1:0-2681 GCA_963520315.1 uncultured Campylobacter sp.
GTTTGGGGGCGGAAGGGGCGACGCTTCGTAAGTAGAAACCCCTTCCGCCTCCCAAGAAAAACAAAATTTAAAAAGTTTTTATATAGCAAACCCTAGTCTGCAACGACAATTTCTCAAATTTCCCTTGCGTTTTTCGCAAACACGTTTAGCACCGAGGCGCGTTTTTTACAAATTTCTTTATATTCGTATTCAGGAACGCTATCTATCACGATGCCGGCTCCGGCCTGTACGAAAATTTCGGCAAAATTTCCCCCGAGCTCGCCGCTTTTTAAATTTGACTCGTTTGCGCCGTCAAGGTGTGGGTCATGCCAGCTATCGTCAAATTTGCCGCCAAATTTGGGCGCAAATATCGCGCTTCTAATCAAAATCGCCATTTGCGCGTCGCCGTTAAAGTGGAAAAACCCGATACCGCCGCCGTATGCGTTGCGCCTATAGGGCTCAAGCTCGGCGATGATCTCCATGGCGCGGATTTTGGGCGTGCCGCTGAGCGTGCCTGCGGGAAAGATACTACCGACCGCGTCAAATGCGTCTATATCGTCCGCTTTCGCGCCGTAGACGTCGCTTACGATATGCATCACGTTTTCGTAGCGCACGATTCGCATGACGTTTTTGACCGCGACGCTTTTTGGCTTGCTGACGCGGCCTATGTCGTTGCGGGCGAGGTCGATGAGCATTTTGTGCTCGGCTAGTTCCTTTTCGTCGCTTAGCAGTTCGCGCTCGAGCGCGGCGTCCTCTATCGCGTCCTTACCGCGTCCGCGCGTGCCGGCTATGGGCGCGACGTAGATTTTGCCCTCTTTTATCTCGCAGACTAGCTCTGGGCTAGAGCCCGCGACGTCGCCGTAAGGGGTCGGAAAGTGAAACATATAAGGGCTCGGATTTGCCTCGCTTAAGGCTCGGTAAAAATCCAAGCTATCCATATCCGAGGCTAGTTTTAGTTGCTCGCTTAGCACGACTTGAAAGACGTCGCCGCTTTTTAGGTACTCTTTGGCGCGCTTTGCGATGTTTAGAAAATGCTCTTTTTCGCCGTCTAAATCGGTTAAAATTTTATATTTGCTCTGCCGTTTTGCATGGTTCTGGGCGGCTTTTGCTTCGTCGTCCGCGCTAAATTTAACTAAAAAATCGTAATACCGCTCGCAATCGCCGTAAAAGCTGTAAATTTTGCTATTTTTATCAAAGTGCAGATAGGCGCGGGCGTTAGCGTAGAAAAAGTCGGGGAAATCATACTGCGAGACGTTAAATTCAGGGATTTTTTCAAAATATTTTATCCCGCCGTAACCCAGCACTCCAAACAGTCCCGCAAAAGGCGCATCAAATTTTTGAGCTTTAAAATAGCTCTTAAGCCCCGCAAAATCGGTTTGCTCGCTGCTGATATACTCGAAATCTATGCCGATAATGGTCTGCGTCGTATCCTCGGCGAGGTAGGAGTTGGCAAATCTCTCTCTGATCTTTTCGTAATAAAAAATTGGGCTCAAAAGTAGCATAAAATATCCTTTAATGAGCGTAGATTATATAAAAATTAAGCTTAAATTTCATTTGACGGCGGCGTCAAAAAGCTCGCGCTCTAGCCTTTGCGCCGCGTCTAGGGCGGGGCAGTCCGAGGCGCCGTATCTGGCCGCGACGCTTTTTATATCCTCAAAGCTCACGACCGTTTTACCCTCTATTTTTTGAAATAAAAACTTAAACGGAAGCTCCAGCGCTAGCCGCGGTTCGCATTCTATTAAAGGCGCAATTACGCCCGGCGCGCCGAAGATTACCGTGACCGACGGGGTCAAATTTACTCCCGTTTGCGCGGCGAAAACGTGATGGGGCACTACGGCAAATTCGCTAACGTCTTTCATGTCAAGCAGCCTTTGAAATCTCTTAACCGCGGCTTCTAGCTCTAGCTCGCTTTGGCCTTCCGTGACGCCTGCAAAGGCTAAATTTAACCCCGCAAAAATCATCAAAAACAATCTTTTCAATAACTTTCCTTTTTTAAATTTTAAAATTAATTTTACCCAAAAACGGCTAAAATCGGATTTTACTTTAAGGCAGATTATGGAAATTTTATCGGTTGCGTCGGTCGGATACGTGTGTTTGGGGCTATTTGTCGGCTTTTTGTCCGGATTTTTGGGCATCGGCGGCGGCGCGGCGGCCGTACCAATACTCGTATTTTTGGGCTTTGACGTCAAATACGCAATCGGCGTAAGCGTCCTTCAGATGATGTTTAGTTCGGTCTACGGCTCGCTTTTAAATCTCAAAAATAAGACCCTTGATCTAAAGCCCGCTTTGGTACTCGGCAGCGGCGGCTTTTGCGGGGCGAGCGCGAGCGGATTTATCGTGGCGAGCGTTCCGTCGAAATTTTTGCTTCTCACGCTTATCTGCATTCAAATTTTTAACGTTATTAAGCTATTTTTTAAAAATCCTGAGCCAAAAGGTGCGCACAATCCCTCTCTCGTACCGCTTTTTTTCGTAGGACTTTTTGTCGGCGCGGTAGCGATCAGCGTGGGTATCGGAGGCTCGGTTATCATCATGCCGGTTTTGATAAATTTCTTAAACTACGACATAAAAAAGGCGATCAGCACGGGACTGTTTTTTGTGATATTTTCGTCGATTTCGGGCTTTATCAGTCTAACTTTGCAAGGGCTAGTGCAGTACGAGGTCGGCGTTTTGGTCGGTATCGGCTCGCTTATAAGCGTGAGGTT
>CAUQRE010000269.1:0-2673 GCA_963520315.1 uncultured Campylobacter sp.
AATAAACTCTATAAAAAATTGATAAGATAGGTAATTCTATTATAAATTAAAAAATAAATCGCTAGTCATCAAACTCTTGCGAGATAACGGGCGAGAACTCCTCCCAGCGGAGTTTGGTTTTGGCCGTAGGCATCTTGCTTTGAAACGGTTCTTTTTTCATCGAGGCTACCGCCGCGCTGTCGCCGATCGGCGCAGGAGGAGCCTCCACGCCTAGCACCGCGCGCTCAAGCTCGATAAAATCGCGCAAGATAGTCGCGTAAGAGGCGAAAAAGTCCGCGTTTTTGTGAGCGGATAAAAATTTGATAAATTCATCTATAAATTTATTCGTAACGTCCGTAAATAGCTTGCTGCTGATATCTGCAGCTCCGGCTGCTTCGTCGCGCAAAAAAGTCGCCGTGGCTAAAAATATAAATCCGACGTAGTCCTCGCTGTCTTTGCAGACGTTCGCGTCTCTGCGGTACAGGCTTAGCTTTAGACACTCGATCACTCGCAGCCTAGCCGCGCCGTCGTCGCGCCCGTCCTCGTAAAACGAGGCGTTTAGCGGGATGTTGGAGTAAGAAAAGTCAAAAAGCACGTCGTTTTGCTCTCTAGCGAATTTCTCAAAGTCAAATTTTGCCAAATTCGCAAACGCGGCCTCGCTCTGGGGCGTAACGGGACTAGTAGCTAGATAGGCTAGCTGCTCGCGCCAGCGGTTAAATTTGGTATCTTGCACGTGAAAAAACAGCGGATAGGCCAAAAACTCGTAAAAATACGCGCGCGCTTTAGTTAAATTATTATCCATTTAAAACCTCTTCTCTCATTTGATCCATTTGCGCTTTTATCATTACTTTGGCTTTGCAGTCCGAGCAGCAGTACAGCGCTTTTATCTTGGCTTTATCGCCGTTAAATCTAGGCTCCATGATCGAGGCGATCTTCTCGACGGCCTTTTTGGTCGCAAACTCCTTGCCGCACTCGATACAGGCGAAAAGCTCGTCTCTGGCTAGCTCGCTAAAGGCAAAGAAACTAGGCTCCAAATCGATCTTGCCCGGGCGTAGAAATATCGTGTCTTTTTCCGCGCAGCTAAGCTCGCAGTATCCGCACGCGGTGCAGACGCTCGGGTTAAAGAGGATGGAATTTGTTTTCTTGTCCGCGACTAGTGCAGCGACGTTGCACGCTCCCACGCAGCTTAGGCACAGCGTGCAGGTGTCACGGTTTATCTCGACGCGGCCGTATCTGATGAGCTCGGTGGTGCTAACCGAGCCTAAATTTTGCCCGTCCACAAGCCACTCTAGACGCTTGGCGAAAATTTCGCGCTTAGGCAGCGCGTACTCGGCCATGGAGTGCTGCGAGCCATCGATAAATTTAGCCTGAGATAGGGCGCTTTTTAGCTTGTCTTCGTTCCCTGCTACCAGGACAGCTTTTTCGTTAAATTTAAGCTCGTAAATTTGATTTAAAATATCCACCGCGTCTTTGGTGCCTTTGCCGATATTTTGCTCGTAGATCACGACCTGCGCGCCGCTTTCTTGAAGTAATGTAAGCAGATGCGTCTCGCTCAAAAATCTCTCGCCACTAACGGCAAAAGGCAGCACGTTTGCGGGTAAATTTAGGCTTAAGTTTTCTAAATTCGCCTTTGCAGGCACGATTAGAGCGATCTTGCCGCGGTAGAGTTTGGCTATCTGGGCAAACGAGTTTCGCGGCATATCGGAGTAATCAAGCGCGCCGCTAGGGCACACGCTCACGCAGCCGCCGCAGTTTACGCAGTCGATGTGCGAAAAAACTAGGTGCTTGGTTTCGTCCTCTTTTAGGATCGCTACCGTAGGGCAGGCCTCGACGCACCTGCCGCAGATCTCGTGTCTGCGCTCGTGATACTGGCAGATCGTTGAGTCGTAGTGGACGTGGCTTTTAAATTTAAATTTCGGGCTTTGCGCCTCTAGCACGGCGGCGATCTCGTCGTCGCTTTTGCCTGCGATCTCGTAGCAGCCGCTTTGCTTTAGCATATATTCGCGCGCGTTTTCGACGAGGAAAAAGTCGCAGTCTACCTCAAACTCGTCGTCTGGGCGCAGTACTAGCACGCTTAGCTCGCCTGCGGCGCCGTAGATAAATTTGATCTCAAAATGCGTCAGCTCTATGGTTTTAAAGCCTTTTTCCTTAAGCAAATTCGCCAAATTTTCGCGTCCGCCGTTGCTAACGATCACGACGTTTTTGCCGACTTGCTTTTCGTAGTCGATGTCGCGCGCTAGGTCAAAGGCGCTGGCTCTAGCCTCATAAAGCAAAAGCGTGTTTTTAGCCTTATCTAGCACTGAGTCAGCGGTATTTTTTAGATAAAAATTTATCTCAGGCGCTACGACGCTTGATTTTAGTTTGGGCGAATTTGAGACGAGATACTCGCCCTCGCCGTTTACTTCGATCTGCTCGTTTAGCATCAAATTCTCGTCAAAATCGTTGTAAAAACCGAATTCTTTCATGATTTTCTCCCCACGCTACGCGTTATCAAAATTAAGCGCATTTTAATACTAAAGCCATTAATAGGCTCTGAATTTTTATATTTATTTTTTTTAATAAGATTAGATTTATCCAAATTTATGCTAAAATCGCGCTCGGTAACACAAATTTACTAGGAGCGAATTTGAACGAACTACGAAAACTCCCGCAGATAGATAAATTTATAAAAAACGAGCGATTTTTCGGGCTTGA
>CAUQRE010000270.1:0-2657 GCA_963520315.1 uncultured Campylobacter sp.
CGTCCGTATCGGTCGCGAATTTATTTAGCGCGACGATGACGTTTTGATTGAAATTTTTGAGATTTTCTATGTGGGCTTTTAGGTTTTCGCCGCCTAGCTTTAGCGCGTCCAAATTTGGCTGCGAGATGCCGTCTTTATCGCATCCGCCGTTATATTTTAGCGAGCGGATAGTGCTTACTAGCACGACGCACTTTGGCGCAAGTCCTGCGGTGCGGCACTTGATATCGAGGAACTTTTGCGCTCCCAGCTCAGCGCCGAAACCAGCCTCGGTCACGACGTAGTCGGCTAAATTTAGCGCAGTTTTGGTTGCGATCACGCTGTTGCAGCCGTGCGCGATATTTGCAAACGGTCCTCCGTGGATGAGCACCGGCGTGCCCTCAAGCGTTTGCACGAGGTTTGGTTTTATCGCCTCTTTTAGCAGTATGCAGACGGCGTCGGCGCAGTTTAGCGATTTTGCACGCACGAGGCCGCCGTCTTTATCGTAGGCGACGACGATGTTTTCGACGCGCTCTTTTAGATTTTTTAGGTCGGTCGCGAGGCACAGGATCGCCATTATTTCGCTAGCTGCCGTGATTACGAAGCCGTCCTTGCGGGTAAATTTATTGCTCTTTTCAAGACCTATCTCGATCTCTCTTAGCGAGCGGTCGTTCATATCCATGCAGCGCTTGAAAACGACGCGCGCAGGGTCGATATTTAGGGCGTTGCCGTGGTGGATGTGATTATCTAGCATCGCCGCGATGAGGTTATTTGCCGAGGTGATGGCGTGAAAGTCGCCGTTAAAGTGCAGGTTGATATCCTCGCTCGGCGTCACCTGCGAGTAGCCGCCGCCCGTCGCTCCGCCCTTTATACCGAAAACCGGCCCCAGGCTCGGCTCTCTAAGCGCGGCGCACACGCGTTTGCCGATACGCGCTAAGCCGTCTGATAGCCCCACGGTCACGGTCGTTTTGCCCTCGCCGTACGGCGTCGGATTGGTCGCGGTAACTAGGATGAGGTTTGCGCCCGTCGCGCTACTTAGTCGGGGCCCAATCTTGGCCTTTAGCTTGCCGAAGGTGTCTAGCGCCTCCTCGCCTAGCCCCAGTTTTGCGCCGATTTTTACGATATTTTGCGGCTTTGCGCTTGCTTCTATTTCTCTGTCGCTTAGCATCGTCTTTCCTTAAAAATTTGATTTAAAATGATTTTGTAATTTTACCTCGCAAATGCGAAAAATCTCATTAAATTTTAGCCGCTCGTAATCAAATTTGGGCTAAATTTGAAACTAAATTTGATAAAGGATCGCTATGAAGGCGCTAAACGTTTTGCTTTTTGACGGATTTACTACGATGGACGCGCTGGGGCCTGCCGAGGCGCTATCTCGGGCTCGAGAGGGCGAGCGAAAATGCTATGAGATAGAGATTTTGGGTTGCTGGCGGGCTCGTGGGTAGCAGTACGAGCGCTAAAATTTGGACGCGAAAGCTAGATGAGATAGCTAAATTTGACGTCTTGCTCGTGCCGGGCGGTTTTGCGGCCAGAGAGCTTGCGCATGAGAGCGGGTTTATCGCTATTTTGGGCGAGCTAGCGCGCAGACACGAGTACGTGATCACGGCGTGTACGGGCTCGGTTTTGCTAGCTAAAACAGGACTTTTGGACGGCATGGAGGCCACGAGTAACAAGCTACCTTGGCAGCGGGCGACCTCGGAGGCCCTGAATGTGCGCTCGATACGTGCGGCCAGGTGGTGCGTTAGCGGGAAATTTTAGGCTAGCTCGGGCGTGAGCGCGGGCATCGACGCGGCTCTGGGTTTTGTCGCGGATATGCATGGTCGGGACGAGGCGCAGCGTATCGCTCGGGCGATGGAGTATGTGTGGAATAGCGACAAAAACGCGGAGTTATTTTAAATTTTAGTTTGCGGCGGTTGCTAAAATTGAGCGCTAAATTTAAGCCGAGTCAAATTCCTGGGTACCGTGCCTAAAAGATGGACGAAAAACAAATTTACAAAATCAGCCGCCAAAAAGCACGGGTATAAAAAGAGCAAATTTAGTCTGATAGTCGGAAGATTTCTGATTTATGGCTAAAAACAAGTAAATAATCCAAAACGATGCAAATTTTACTGCCAAAAATCGCAAATTTTATAAATTCAGCGGTTTTGGGCGACAGATTTATCGTCGTTTAGAGCGTTTTAAGCTTTTCGCGCACCAAGGCAACGTAAATCATCGCTAGCGTCGTCGCAAACCAGATGACGTACGGCAGGCAAAAAACAAAAGGCTTTTCGTAGTAGTCGTATTGCACGCCGACGTTGCGGCTGATGTAGAGGTAAAAGCCTCCTACGATGATGATGTAAAACACGATAGCGACGGCGTCGCAGATGCGAACTAGCTTGCTGGTCGGATATTTTTGTTTAGATACGGTCTCGTGATTATGACTCATCTTTTCTCCTTTATTTTTGGGAAATGTTATCATAATTAGCGTAAAATTTTGATGATTTATATCAAAAACTTGCTTTTAAAATTCAAATCAAAAGTCCACTATAAAATTTAAGACGAAATTTAACCAAAATTCGCGTAAAATCCATCCAAAAAGCAAGTAAAAATGATAAACAAACGGGCGCAGCGTATCGCTCGGGCGATGGAGTATGTCTGCAATAGCGATAAAAACGCGGATCTGTTTTAAATTTTAGTTTGCG
>CAUQRE010000271.1:0-2656 GCA_963520315.1 uncultured Campylobacter sp.
GTATCAAACACGCGCGATTTCCAAGCGCGCAGGGCTAAAATTCGCTACAAAGACGTCAAGAAAAACGCTCTGGTAAACACCCTAAACGGCTCAAGCCTAGCCGTAGGCAGGACGCTAATAGCGATAATGGAAAACTACCAAAAAGCAGACGGCAGCATCGAGATCCCCGAAGTTCTTAAAAGGTATATGTAGTGGCGCAAAACGACGACGAAAACGTAGTAATCCTTGAAGATATAGACGAAGAGCAAAGTCCCGAGACAAGCTCCTTAGACGAACCGGATAATAGCCAAGAAGAAGGCCTTGTCTCGCTTGACGAGCTAGAACCCGTCGTCCAAGAAGAGCCGCCGCAAGAGGCGCAAGAAGAGACTAAAAAAAGTAAGAAAAAGCTTTTTATCATCGGCGGGGCGGTAGGTGCGTTCGTCATCGTCCTAGCCGTAGTTTTGTTTTTCGTTTTTAGAGGCGAGAAAAAGCCGCCGATAGACGAAAAACAGATCGTAAAAGATATCGAGGAGCGCTACGAGTCGCAAAAATTCGGCAGCTCAAAGATCGACGACATGATCGCTAAGGCAAATTTACTCTACGAAAAGGGCAATAAATTTGAAGCACTGAAAATCTACGAAAACATCGCCGTCTACAACCAAAGCCTCTCAAACTACAATCTAGGCGTCTCGCAGATGAGGCAAGGTAAATTTGAAGACGCGCTAGAGAGCTTTAAAAAAGCGATCGCAAACGACGAAAACGTCGCCGTTAGCGCCATAAACGCCGCGGTTAGCTCGCTGGAGCTAAAAAACGAGCAAAATTTTAACTATTATATAAATCTCGCTAATTCGTTTTTGTACAAGGAAGCAGACTCTCCGCTATACAACTACTACTACGCGCTAATAAACTACTACAAAGGTCAATACGTCGAAGCTCTAGCGGCTCTCTCGCACGCCGAAAACGGATACTATAAAGACCGCTACGACTACCTCGCGGCTAAAATTTTAAGCTTTATCGGCGACGATGTCGAAGCGATAAAAAAGCTAGAAGCGCAAAAAGAATTTGACGCAGACCTGGCGCTTGGCATGCTTTACGCAAGACTCGGGCAGTATGAAAAGGCCAGAAATAGGCTAAATTTAGCACTCAACAAGGGCGGCGACTCAAATAAAATTAACTCAATGATAGCCATCATAAACCTAAAAGACGGCAAATTTGAGGCCGCGACAAATGAAATAAAGGCCGTATTTCACGAGGATCCGCTGTTTTTAAACGCAAATTTCCCTATAAAAACGATACTAAATCCCGAGCTTTTTGACGTAAATTTGGCTCAGGCGCACTTTAGAAACGACCTGTTTTTCGATAAAACCAAGCGCTACGAGACGCTGTTTTACTTCGCGCCTTATAAGGTTTTTGACCCGAACCAAACGATAAACTACATAAGAAAAGGCGGCGTGAGCCTATTTTTGGACGATGCAAGCGCAGCGGGTAACTATCTAAACGCTAGCGGCGCGCTCTCAAAGGTAAATTTAGAGCTCTCATCAGCCATCGCAAACGCCCTAAACTACAAGCTAAAGCAGGCCAACGCGCAGTTTGCCTCGCTCATCTCGCTATATCCCGAGCACTCGGTCTTACACTACGACCTAGCGCTTAGCTATGCACAGCTAGGCAACTTTAGCATGGCGGCAAAGCACTTTATCATGAGCTACCATCTAGATCCGACGAACCACCTAGCAGGCGTGCTGGGCGCTATCGCAAACGACATAAACGCAGTGGATAACACAAAACTACTACAAGAAATTTCAGAAAATCTCGACCACGACTCAAGCTCGAAAGACGCGCCCGTTAGCCAGGCTCTGATGGCGCTCATAGCAAATAATAGCGGCGCTTTAATGCGCTGGCTAGAAGAAGAAAAGGAAGAGACCGCGCTAAATTTAGCCTTTGACGCGATAATCGCAAAGATGACCGACAAAGGCGAGGAGTTTGCTAAAAAGACGCAAATTTTAAAGACCAAGCTGCCTGATGATATCGTAGCTAATATCCTTGATTTTATCGCAAACTACAAGGATGAAGGCATCAAAAAATACGTCGAGCAGATTCAAATTTACTTCCACGACAAACGGCTAAACGACGCAGCGTTTTATCACGGCGCAAACATCATCAAAGAGCAATACATCAAGCTTTTGCAAATCTCGGGCCTACTAAACTACGAACGCCAGAAGTTAAAAGCGCTACTAAAACAAGATGCCAATAACGCCGACTTACTCCAGACGCTAGCTTATATCGACATTTTCACGAACGATTTTGAGGAGAGTTATCAGATCTACAACCGCATAATCGACGAATTTAAGATAAACGACGCGGGCACGCTGTTTATAGCAGCCGTAGCCGCCATCGGCTCAAACCACCCGCAAAACGCAACCGCGCTTTTGGAGCTGTCCAAGCTCACCGATCCAAACGCGATGGAAAGCCGCGTGGCGCTCGGGCACCTATACCAAGAGATCGACAATATCGAAGCCGCGACGATACAATACGGGCTAATAAAAGATCCGAATTTTAAAAGTAAATTCGTTGATTTTATGATTGATTACGAGAAGTTGAAAAAGTAGTTTTATGCGGGCGATACGGCGATAAATTCGTCTCAAATTCGCCCGAATAATTTTTATAGATTAATAGCGCC
>CAUQRE010000272.1:0-2650 GCA_963520315.1 uncultured Campylobacter sp.
GCGCTCACGGTCGTAGCTTTGTTAAATTTTAAAAATCTGCACGCCAAAAATATCGCCGCAGCGCCCAGCATCGAACAGGCAAAACCCGTGGCGATGACGTTGATAAGCGTGGTGTCGATGTTTACGTGGTAAATTTTATCGAAAATCAGCGCCGGAAGAGCGAAGCAAAGCGCGTAGTTTATGAATACGGAGGCGTTTTTTTGCTCGAAGACCTTAAATTTTTTCGCCCCGTAGCCGGAAGCGATAATGATAAAAATAGATAATAATTGCGTGAACATTTGCGTAATCCGAGTTATAAATTTTAAAAACGCGATTATACGGCGGCTCGCATTAAAGAAAAATAAAATTTAATTGAATTACTTAACATCGCCTTAACGCATTTTTGTATATAATCTCGCGTTAAATTTAAAAAAGCGAGAAATAATGAAAAAACTTATCAAATTTATCGCGGTTTTCGCCGTGCTAGCGGGTGCGGGCTACTATTTTTACGATAAGAATAACGTCCCGCAAGGCGATCAGTTTATCACTTCAAAAGCCGTTCGCGGCGAGCTGGTTAAAAGCATCGAAAGCAACGGCGAGATCTACGCTACCGAGCTAATCGACGTGGGCGCGCAGGTAGGCGGCCAGATCAAAAAGCTCTACGTAAAGCTCGGCGACGTCGTAAAGGCGGGCGACATGATAGCAGAAATCGACTCTGCGACTCAGCAAAATAACGTAGATACTAAAAAAGCCCAGCTTGGTATTTACGAAGCGAAGTTAAATTCGGCCAAAGTCGCGCTTGAAATTTCAAAGACCAAATTTAAGCGCGAGCAAGAGCTTTTTGCCAAAAACGCAACCTCAAAAGAGGAGTTTGAAAACGCAAAAAATACCCTAGCCGCAAACGAAGCTTCGCTAAAAGAGATCGAAGCGCAAATCGCGCAGGCTAAAATCTCTCTAAACACCGCTCAGATAGATCTCGGCTACACTAAAATCACGGCTCCAAAAGACGGCGTCGTGGTCTCCGTGCAGGTTGAGGAGGGGCAAACCGTAAACTCAAACCAAACTACGCCAACTATCGTAAATATCGCCGATCTAAGCAAAGTGCTGCTAAAAATGGAGATCGCCGAGGGCGACATAACTAAAATCAAAGTCGGCTCAAAAGTCGAATACTCGATACTATCCGAGCCGAATCGTAAATTTCACGCTCGTATTAGCTCGATTGATCCCGGTCTAACAACGCTAAGTAACGGCAAATACAAAACTACCTCAAGCTCGTGCTCTACTACCTCAAGCTCTAGCAGCTCGGCGATCTACTACTACGCTAAGGCCATAGTAGATAATCCCGACGGCACGCTAAGGATCGGTATGACTACGCAAAACACAGTCATCTTAGATAGCGCTAAAGGTGCCGTCATAGTACCCTCTATAGCGGTCAAAAAAGAAGAGGGCAAAAGCGTAGTCTACGTTCTAAAAAGAGATAAAAACGGACTGGAAACGGCCGAGCGAAGAGAGGTGCAAACGGGACTAATCGATAGCCTAAAAACTCAAATTTTAAGCGGAGTAGAGGAGGGCGAGGAGGTCGTGACGAAGCGAAATTCGGCGGCTGAAATCAGCGAAATGCTCGAAAAAGAGAAAAGAAAAATGGGCTTTTAAGGTAGCGTCTTGAAAAATTTGATAGAACTTAAAAATTTAAGTAAGAAATTTAAACTCGGCGATAACGTATTTGACGCGCTAAAAGACGTAAATTTAACCATAAAAAAGGGCGAGTTTATCGCTATCATCGGTCAAAGCGGATCGGGAAAATCTACGCTCATGAATATCCTTGGCTGCCTAGATAACCCAAGCGGCGGGCAGTATTTGCTAGAAGAGCGCGACATATCTAAATTTGAAGGCGACGAGCTAGCGCGTTTGCGCAGAGAGAAATTCGGCTTTATCTTTCAGCGCTATAACCTTTTATCTACGCTAACTACGCTGCAAAACGTGGCTTTGCCTAGCGTGTATGCGGGCGTTTCTAAAAAAGAGCGCGAGAAAAAGGCCGGCGAGCTTTTAGAAGGTCTGGGACTTGGCGAAAAGCTGCAAAATTTGCCTAGTAAACTTAGCGGCGGACAGCAGCAGCGAGTCTCGATCGCTAGGGCGCTCATAAACGGCGGCGAGATCATCCTAGCAGACGAGCCGACGGGTGCGCTAGATAGCAAAAGCGGTCTCATGGTGATGGAAATTTTAACGAATTTACACAAGCAAGGCCATACCATCATCATCGTCACGCACGACCCAAATATCGCCGCATACGCAAACCGCGTCATCGAGATAAAAGACGGTAAAATTTTGAGCGATACGGTAAAAAGCGAGGAAATTTTCGCCTCCGAAAAACAGGCGCCGAAGCAAAAAAATATCTTTAGCTTTTACAAAGATCAGTTTATCGAGAGCTTTAAAATGTCGATAAACGCGATCCTTAGCCACAAACTTCGCTCGGCGCTAACGATGCTTGGCATCATCATCGGCATCACTTCGGTTATCTGCGTCGTGGCACTTGGGCAGGGCTCGCAGGAGCAGATACTCTCTGATATTCGCGGTATCGGTACTAACACGATCGATATCCTAAACGGCAAGGGTTTTGGCGATATGCGCTCGGAACGGGTGAAAAATTTGACCGTTAGCGACGCGGCAATGC
>CAUQRE010000273.1:0-2648 GCA_963520315.1 uncultured Campylobacter sp.
GCTAAATACGGCCATCGAGCACATCTCGTCGATCACGAAGCCGTTTGAGAGAAGCGAAATTTTAGACGAAATGTTTAGCAGTTTTTGTCTGGGCAAGTAGCGAGCTCATTTTGCAAAATCCGCAGTTTGCTGGGGCTTATCTAGCTTGAATGGCGTCCGCGTTCTAGCCTTAGTCGGTAAATATCAATCTTACTAAAACAAAAGAGCGCAGCACGCCTAACGAATAAAATTAAGAAAAAGTAAAACGAAAAATGCTGTAAATTTGCTCGCCAAACTCGTCCTAAAACTACGGCTAATTTACTTCTACGCTCATTTTTTCGACTAAATTTGGCCAAGCGCCCGGCGCGAAACTCGTTAAAACTACTAAGCGCGAACAAGCACATAAAAAGGAAAAATATGAATCCGTTTAAAATTTTGATTTTTGCGGTTGTCGTAAATTCGGCCTTTGCCGCAGACGCGTCAAAGGATGTAAATTTGACCGCAAATGCCTCTCGCAGCCAAAAAGAAATAAAAATGCTAGAGACGCTTTGCGGATCTATTTTACCCCTTAGCACAGCTTCATGCGAGCAGCTAGCGGACAAGCGTTTGGACGAAAATAGCCCTGTTTACGACAGACAAAAGGGGTTAGCGGCGCTGCAAAAGTCTGCGACTCAAAGGATAAGAAATGGGCAGGACTAGCCTGCGCAGAGCTAGCGTGCGAGTCTGGCGATGGGCGCAAATGCCTAAACGCCGCCAAATACTATCAAACGCTACTTAGCGTTAACGAAAAAATGTCGGCGCTTTTTCAAAAAAACTGCGACGAGCGCGGCGGAACGGACTGCTTGTATGCTAAATTTTTTGATAAGGCTCGAGAAGGGATGACGGACGAGTATGTGCAAAAGATGAAAAAATATCTCAAAAAGGCATGCGACGCGGGCGAAAAAGAGGGCTGCAAGGAGTTTGAAAAACTGCGCGGGCTTTGAGCTGCGAGATAAAATTTAATGCAAAATGCGGTTTTTGCCTATTTTGCCTAAAATTTAGTTACTCTCCGAGACCCGCACCCCAAAAATGCTAATTTTTATTCGGCTAAATTTAGAGCCGAATTTATTCTTGATTAATGGTTGGGCGCTTTTAAATCGTTTGGTTTTGTAACGCGGCACAAATATTATAAAAAGGCGGTAGTGTAAATTTGCATGCGGCGCCAAATTTTACCCGTCAAATTTGCCTCGTTTTCGTTCCTTTGGTTTATCAAGTTTTTATGCGAATTTAAGTAAAATCAACCAAAATTTTTTAAAGGCTAAAAATGGACAAAGCTACCGTAAAAGCGCATAAAATCAGCGACGACGAATACGAAAATATACTTAAAATCCTAGGCAGAGAGCCTAATTTGCTCGAACTTGGGATATTTTCTGCGATGTGGAGCGAGCACTGCAGCTACAAGTCGAGTAAAAAGTACCTAAACGGCTTCCCGACCAAGGCGCCGTGGGTGATCCAGGGGCCGGGCGAGAACGCGGGCGTCATCGACGTGGGAGGCGGCGTCGCAGCGGTGTTTAAGATGGAGAGCCACAACCACCCAAGCTTCATCGAGCCTTTTCAGGGCGCGGCGACGGGCGTGGGCGGGATACTGCGCGACGTATTTACGATGGGCGCGCGGGTCGTGGCGAATATGAACTCGCTGCGATTCGGCGAGGTGCGCGGCGAGAGCGAAAATGCGAAAAAACAGCGCTACCTGCTAAAAGGCGCTGTCGCGGGCATCGCTCACTACGGCAACTGTATGGGCATACCTACTATCGGCGGCGAGACGACGTTTGATCCTAGCTTTAACGGCAATATCCTAGTAAACGCATTTGCGCTGGGGCTTTGCAAGAGCGACGAGATATTTTACGGAAGGGCCGAAGGTATCGGCAATCCCGTGATCTACGTCGGCTCAAAGACCGGTCGCGACGGACTCGGGGGTGCGGTGATGGCCAGCGATAGCTTTAACGACGCGAACAAATCTCTGCGCCCGACCGTTCAGGTGGGCGATCCGTTTGCCGAAAAGCTGCTGATGGAGGCGTGCTTGGAGCTGTTTAAAACGGACTACGTCGTAGGCATCCAGGATATGGGCGCGGCGGGGCTTACTTCGAGCAGCTTTGAGATGGCCGGACGCAGCGGCAGCGGCATGAAGATGTATCTAGACCGCGTGCCTATGCGCGAGACGGGCATGACGCCTTATGAGCTAATGCTGAGCGAATCTCAGGAGCGTATGCTCATCTGCGCCAAAAAGGGCTGCGAGCAAAAGATACTCGAGATATTTAAAAAATGGGATCTCGACGCCGAAATCATCGGCGAGGTGACAAGTAGCGGCGTGATGGAGCTTTATTGGCACGGCGAGCTAGCGGGCGAGATACCGATAGCGCCGCTTAGCGAAGCATCTCCGGTGCTTGACCGACCGACCGCGCATCCGAAATACCTAGATGAAATCAAAAATTTACAAATCCCCGAAAACGTCGATAATAAAACCGCATTTTGGAAGCTGCTTGGCGAGCCAGAGGTACTAAACAAGTCCCTGATCTACGATCAATACGACGCAAATATCCAAACAAACACGATCAAACAACCAGGGCTTTTGGGCGCTGCGGTTATCCGCGTGAAAGAAACTGGCAGGGCGATCGCGATGGCGGCGCAGT
>CAUQRE010000274.1:0-2636 GCA_963520315.1 uncultured Campylobacter sp.
CGCTCGCACCCGCTAGCCTCACGTCCCACTCGAGCGCGACGGCGTGCGTGTAGGCATCCTCGTAGTATTCTAGCGGATGGCCGGGCTGCAGCGGGCCTTTTACCTCCATCCACGCGCGCTCGGCATCCTGCCACGCGGGGATCGCGCGGTCGTTTTCCCGCTCGCAAAACGCCGCCTTTAGCTTTTCAAAGTACGTTATGTAGGCTCTTTGCTCGTCGTTTGCGGCTAGCGATTTTAGATTTTTGATTAGCGAGTCCAGAGCGTCCGCCACGCGTTTTACTTCTTTTTCAAAAGCCACGGCATACGGCACGAAGTCGTATTTGTCGCCGTTTTTCATAACTGCGCCGTAGCTTCGCTCGCCCTTTTCGCCGCCGTCTTTTTGGTAAAGGCCGTTTTCGCCTATAAATTTGATCGCTTCGGCCATGCTTGCAAATTTAGCTTCAAATTCTTTATTCGTCGTTTGCAGGATTTGTTTGTCCCACGCGCTTTGCCACGCATTCATTGCTAGTCCCGCGTCGTGCATGCCGCTAAGTAGCGCTAGGTAAAAATCGTCTATTATTTTCTCCTCTTTTACTCGCGCCAAAAGCTTTTCAAAACGCGCCTCGTAAAACTCGTGCACGAGCTCAAAAGCTTCGTCTTTTATGCGCCCTATCTCGGCCTCCTCGCGTCCTTGTTTTTTTAGCTCGTTTTCCAGCGGCTCCGTTTTTAGATCGACTATGCGGCGTAAAACCGCGACCTTTTCGCTTTTTTTGCCCTTAAAGCCGGCGATTTTTAGCATCTTTAGCACGATCTCGCTTGGGTTATCTAGCTGCCTATACATCGCGTTTAGCTCGTCTTTGCCTGCGGCTACTAGCTCGTTTAATCTTTTAAAATCGTTCACGTTTATCCTTTTAAAAATTTGGCGTATTTTAGCTTAAAAATGCTGGACGCTGAGTTAAAAAACCTCAAGCTCGGCTAAATTTCGCGCCTTTAGCCAAAGCTATAAAAATTGATTTATCTTGCGGCTTTATCAGCGAAATTGCGCTAAAATCGGACTAAAATTTAACGAAAAACCGAGAAAACGATGAAAACGCAAGAAGAAAAAACGATAAAAAACGAAAACGCAAGTTGGCTGCAATACTTTCCGATTATGTTTTACACCGTAGTTATGGGGCTTTGCGGGCTAGCTCTTGCTTACGAGCGGCTAAATTTACTCTTTGATATCTCAGGCGCAGTTTTTGAGATTTTACGCGCTGCGGCGAGTCTAGTCTACGCGCTCATCTGTGTTTTTTACGCGGCTAAGCTAATAAAATACCCGCAAGCTTGCAAAGCAGAGCTATTTCATCCCGTGCAGGTAAATTTTTTCGCCGCATTTTCGATCGGCACGCTGCTGGTGGCGACGCTTTGGAGGGATTTTGCGCCCGTTTACGACGCGCTATTTTGCGTGGGCGTAGCATTTCAGACCTTTATCACGCTGCACGCTATGTCTTTTTGGATACGTAGCGACGTAGAGCCGCAGCACGCTAGCCCGGCGTGGTTTTTGCCTATCGTGGGCAACCTTTTCGTTCCGTTAGCCGCGCCTGCTACGAGCGAGTTTGCGTGGTATTATTTTTCGGTCGGGATATTTTTTTGGCCGGTGATTTTAGCTATTTTGCTCTATCGTCTCATTTTTTGCGCCTTGATGCCGCCCAAATTTATCCCGACGCTTTTTATCACGGTAGCTCCGCCCGCGATGGCGTTTTTGGGCTATACGAAGCTAACGGGCGGCTTTGACGCGGCGGCTAAAATCATGCTTTACATTACGCTATTTTTCGTACTTTTTATCATTTATATGTTTAAAAGCTTTCTTGGGATTAAATTTTCGCTTTCTTGGTGGGCGTTTACCTTTCCTACGGCTGCGGCAAGCGTCGCGTTTTTGCGAGCGTTCGAACTTTGCGGGATTAAATTTTTCTTATTTGCGGGAGCCGCGGGCTTTGCGGCTTTGTGCGTTTTGGTGGGTATAGCTTGCTTCTATACGATAAAAGCGATATTTAGCGGAGAGATTTTTACGGCACAGAAGTGAGATTTTTAGCGTATTCGGCGCAAAAGACGCTAAATTTAAGAGCTAAAATATCGCGCTATTTGCTTTAACGCGGGTTTTAGACGTTTGTCGCCGCGTTTAATTTAAACCAAGCGGCAAATTTAGCTTTCTTAAGCGCAAATTTAGATGGGCCGTAGCGACGCTTAACCATAGCGTTTTGCGAGATTTGCGTCGCCTAGCCTATCCTAGCCAAAAAGCGAATTATTTTAGCAATCCGCTTGATTTTAGCATATTCGTAATCTCTTTAACCTCGGCCGTACCCTTATGGCAAGCGACTTCTTGCTCCTCCTTGCTTAGCTTTTTTATGCTAGCGTAGTCGGCCTCAAACTCTTTTTTCGTCGCCTCCGCGCTAAATTCCTTATTGCCCTGAGCTTTGGCTTGTTTTGCCATCGCGTCGATGAACTCGTAAGAAACCTTTTCGTACTCTTTGCAAGCAGCAGGAGTTTCCTCAGCCGCCAAATGGCCGGTAAATACGCAAAGCGCGACTAAAAATAACGATTTTTTCATGTCTTTCCTTTTTTGAAGATGTAGCGTATGGTAGCGAAATTTAGCTAAATTTTGCCTCGCAGCGCGATCA
>CAUQRE010000275.1:0-2634 GCA_963520315.1 uncultured Campylobacter sp.
CCCCCCCCAAAACGTCACCCAAAAGCGCTCTTTAACAAAGCCGATTTAAAAGCGGTAAATTTAAAAAAGCTCGGCAAAAAGGCCTCGTGAATTTGCGCAATAAGGCGGTAAATCAAGACGGCAAAATTTAGCGAGTTTAAAAGCTTAAATTTATATCGCTAAAACGCGCGCTCCCGGCCAAAGCTCGTCCGCTAAGCCCTGAAACTCGCTAAATTTAGGGCGCAAATCGGGATTTAACCTAGTTTTTGCTAAAGCCTCGGCTGCCCGCTTCTGGGCCGCTAGCCGCAAATGCAGCAGCCGCTCTCCTCGCCCCCATCCGTATCGATCAGGCAGTAACCTAGTCCTAGAGCCGTCTCCAGACCGTTTTTATCTTTTAATCCGTCAAATTTATCTGCGCTAAGCCGGGTAATCAACATCAAAATTCTATTATTTTGCGTTATATACGGCATCACGGCGGCAATCTTCTCGCCGAGGTTTTTTAGCGTCGTTTAGCTACTACGTCCGTCAAATTTGCCGCGCAGGTCTAGTTAGTCTGCTCGGCAAACAAATTTACTTCCGCAGCAAGCCCAGCCGCGCAGGTCGCAGCACCCTTTATAAACTCTCTTCTTTTTATGTTCGCTCCGTTTTTGATTTATCGGTTGCTGCGCCAAATTTACAAGCCGCGCGCCGCGCAACCCGTGCTGCGCCCAAATTTATTTAAAATCACGGAAATTTAAATTTTATTTCGCCAAACGGCGTCCAGAAAGCCGCATTTAAATTTATCCAAATGCGGCCAAGTAGAAATTTCGCGCTCGCCAAACGCAGCCAAAGAGCAAAAGTTAAATTCAGATCTCAAACGCGCACGAGCTTGGCTGTCCGCCTTCAAATCCCTTTTTAAACCACATCATACGCTGCTTTGACGAGCCGTGCGTGAACGAGTCGGGCGTCACGCGGCCTTGGTATTTTTTCTGTAGCGCGTCGTCGCCTATCGCGCTAGCGGCGTTTAGCGCCTCCTCGATATCGCCGTCTTCTAGCACGTTGTAGCGCCCCATATAGTGCGCCCAGACGCCCGCATAGCAGTCGGCCTGTAGCTCGACTTTGACCTGCAAGGCGTTTTGCTCGATAGGGCTTTTGGCGCGCGATTTTAGCTCGTTTATTTTACCGAGCGTGCCTAGTAAATTTTGCACGTGATGTCCGACCTCGTGGGCGATCACATAGGCCTGCGCGAAGTCGCCGGCGGCCTTGTACTTGGCCTCTAGCTCGTCAAAAAAGCTAAGATCGAGATAGACTTTTTTGTCCGCGGGGCAGTAAAAAGGCCCCGTCTGTGAGCTCGCCATGCCGCACGCGCTAGAAACCGCATCTCTAAAAAGCACCAAACTAGGCTCCTTGTACTGCGCGCCGCCCGCCTTAAACACCCTGCTCCACACGTCCTCGGTCTGCGCCAGCACGGCTGAAACGAAGGCGACTTTTTCTTTTTCTTGCGGGCTATCTAACGCCGCTCTTTGACCGCCGGTACCGCCGCCCTCAAGCAGCGCGAGAGGATTAAAGCCCATAAAATACGCCACTGCGCCGATAACCAAAACCACGCGGCCGATGTTTGAGCCTAGCAAAAATCTGATAATCGGTATGAGCGCACCCAGCGAGCCCATGCTGTTTACGCTGTTTTGCCGCCTATCCTCGACGTTGTCGCTTCGTCTGCTGTCTTGCCATTTCATTTTTACTCTTTCATTTTGGATTTTGCGTTTAAATTTAGCCGCAGGTTTGCACTGTTTCCTTGCCGCTTGCCGCTAAATTTTACGGCTCATTTTAGCGACTATTTAAAAATTTATCGCTTTACTGCGCGGGCTAGTTTAAATTTAACTATAAAATTTGAGTTAAAACAAAGCAAAACGGCGCGATATAAAAATCTCGCACTAGCCAAATTTGGAGTTTTAAATTTAAAATCTCGCCTTAAATCCGTTCAAAATTTTTACCAGTAAGATACCAAAAACTATACCGATGCCGTCCGCGACGATATCTAGCAGGCTAAAATAGCGGCCAGGCACAAACGACTGCGCTATTTCTATCTGGATGCCGTAAGCTAGTAAAACGGCGACCTTTGCGCCCAAATTTAACCTACAAAACCCAAAATACAAAGTAACGTAAAGTGCGGCGAAAGCGATGAAATGATTTGCCTTATCCCAGCTGTTTTCGATGAGTTTTATCTGCGCGGGCGTGAGGGCGAGATACTCTATGGCTATCAAAAATATAAAGAAAAACGCGGCGGAAATTTTAGAAAGATTCATGGATTTTAAGGGATTGTTTTAAACGAGAAGCGCCGCTTAGCGCTTCTAATTTTACTCAAATTTGGCTCTACATCTTGTCTTTTGCGGCGATGCCCATTAGCCCTAGAGCCGTTTTGATAGAGAGTGCAACGACGGCGAAAAGCTTTAAAAGCTCGTCTTCGTTCTCACTGCCTACGACGCGATTTTCGTTGTAAAATTTATGAAAATTCGCCGTCAAGCTCTTTAGGTAGTCGCAAATTTTATTTACCGCGCGCGTGTTAAAACTATCAACTAAAACATCGTTTAGTGCAAGCGCCTCAAAGAGCAAATTTTTGCCGTCTTCGCTCAAATTTGCAAATTTTACGCCCGCGACATCGGCGACGTTTTTGCC
>CAUQRE010000276.1:0-2633 GCA_963520315.1 uncultured Campylobacter sp.
CCTTTTTCTTACTCAAGATTTCCAAATATTTACCGATAAATACGAAAGTGATTATCATCGCAACCGAGTCGAAATACACCTCGCCGCGCCTTGAAAACATCGCGTAGATCGAGAAAATGTAAGCCGCGAGCGTGCCCGTGACGATGAGGCTATCCATGTTTTGCGTTTTGTTTTTTTGCGCCGTCCAAGCACCCCTAAAAAACCCGCTTCCCGTGTAAAAAAGCACCGGCGTAGCGAGGATAAACTCGGCAAAATTTATGATAGAGCGCACATCCTGGCGCATACCCGTGAAGTAGCCGCCGTACTGCGCGACGGCCAGCCACATGATGTTCATCGTGCAAAATATCCCGACAAGCAGCCGCGCGTAAAATTCGCGCCTCTGCCCCGAAAGTCTTTGCTCCTGGGCCTGCGCGTCGTATGGGTAGGGCTCGTAGCCGATAGATCGGATGAGGGCGAAAATTTGGGCCAAATTTATCTCGTTTTCGTCCCAGACGATGAGGGCTTTATTGTTAACCGAGTTTATATTTACCTCTAAAATTCCCTTCTGCGCAAATAAAACCTTCTCGTTTAGCCAGACGCAAGCCGAGCAGTGGATGCCCTCGATGATGAGCGAAATTTTGTTAAATCCGTTCTCGTTTTTAACGTAGTTTTGATAAATAGCCGCGAGGTCTTCCTGCGACTTTTGCGCCGCTTTTTTCGCGTTTATGGCGGGATTTAGCGTAGTTTTGCCAAGCCTTTCGTAAAATTCGCCTAGCCCGCTTGCGTTAAGTATCTCGTAAACTCCCGCGCACCCCTCGCAGCAAAACAGCTCCCCGCCGCGCTCTATCAGCGCCTCGCGCTCAAATTCGCCCCTGCAATGCGCGCACTTAAATTTGCCCATAAATTACTTTTTCTTTCGTTTTAAGATTTTAGATTATACGTAAAATTTCTAAAGCCTCGCTTGATTTTGCAAGCTTTGGCGCGGATTTTGCTTGCGTCCGAATTTGACGGCAAATTTGACAGATTTAGCCAAAACCCGCATCTTGAAAACACCGGCAAATTTACGAGCAAATTTTTAATGCTCGTAAATTTTGGCCTCAAATTTTACCCATAACCGCTCTTTGGGAAATTGTAGTAATATAAATGGCGTCTTTGGCGCTAAATTTACTACTTTTGCTCTCTTTTTAGCAAGCAAGCTATTGTGATTATAAAAAGTATTTGGGCTAAAAATATGCCAACCCCTTGAGCAATAACAAAGTCCCCTCGCCGTGCCCCGACCGCAAACGGGAGTATCGCACCCAAAATAAGCGCCAAAATAATCGTCGCAGCGGCAGGCAAAAACAAATCTATGAAAAATTTTACAATTTCGTCAAAGCAACTTAGCCGCTTATAAAGCACCGCGCACACGCCGCTAAAAAATATCCAAAAACCGACCAAATAAGCGATATTTAGCTCAAGCCAATCAAGTGGATCGCCTAAATCGCCGAGAGGATCGGCGTCTCCCGCTGGGTTATATTCGCTAAAAAACACAAGCTCTACCGCGCTAGTCGTAAGCCCGTAGATACTCATAAAGCAAAAACTCATCGAAAACGCACAAGTCAAAATCTTTAAAAATGCCATTTTTTTCTCGCGATTAAATTAAATTTTACACTCCGGCTTTATATTTTTAAAGCCGCACGATTATAACATATTAAAGTGTCCTAACCGCTACCGAATTTATCCCTAAATCTCACGCAAACTCCCTATCTATCACGATGAAAATTTTATACCCGGGAAAGCTTAGCGAAATTTCGCGCTCTATCTCGGCGCGCAGACGGCTTAGATTTTTCTCGGCAAAATCGACCACCACGTCAAACCTCACGCTCTTTTTCTTCGTATCTATAAAAAACGCGTGAAATCCGCGCACGCTGCTAAATCGCGAGAGTAGATTCGCTACGCAGGCGCGGCTTTGCTCCTGTTCCAAATTTACGCTATAAACGCCGAATACGAGATAAATCCTGTAAATTTTATAAATCTCGATCTGAAGCTCGTTTAGCCTCTGCGAAACCTCGCTAAGCGGCAAATGCTCGTCTATTTCGACATTTACCGAGCCGCATATCGCTGCGCGCCGTAGTTGTGCAGGATCAGGTCGTATGCGCCGCGCACGATCTCGCAGCGGTTTACGGCGGCGTAAATTTCGTCGCTGATCTCCTTTTCGACGCGCTGACCGATGATTTTATCGAAGGTTTCTTTTATCAAAAGCACGCCGTTTATGATAATAAAAAGCGACGCCAAAGCACCAGCGTAGCCGTCTATCTGGATATTGGCGAAGTACGATAGCGCGGCCGAAGCAAGGATAACGCACGATATGATCGCGTCGCCCAAGGCCTCCTGCCCTACGGCTCTAAGCGAGATAGATTTGGTCTGTTTGCCGATCTTTTTGTAGTAAAAGCCGAGCGCAAATTTGACGAATATTGCACAGAATAAAAACGCTAAAAACGGCATCGTAAAGCTTGTAGGCACCGGCGCGAAGATATTTTCGACCGAAGTTTTTAGAAACTGAAATCCAAGCATCAGCACTATAACCGAAACAATGAGACCGCCGATATACTCGGTCCTGCCGTAGCCGTAGGGGTGGGGCTTCGCCCGGCATCTTGCTAGCTAGCTTTGAGCCA
>CAUQRE010000277.1:0-2628 GCA_963520315.1 uncultured Campylobacter sp.
TTGCGGCGCTTGTTTTTTGAGCTTCTTTAGGTTTGCTTTCTTTTTCCTCTTTGCTCTCTTTGGTTTCGGCTTTTTTGACGGTCGATTTTTTCTTTTCCGGTTTTTTCTTGAGAGCTTCGGGGATCTCGCCGGTTTGGATGTAGGTGTATAGCGCCGCCGCTTCTTCAGGACTAACGCCGCTTGAGTGCGTTTTGACCTTTAGCCCAAGCTCAATAGCCTTTTCTAAAACTTCTTTGCTATTGTAACCGAGCTCATTTGCTATCTCTGAAATTCGAACAGTCCCCATTTAAGAGTATCTCCTTTAAATTTTGCCCGTTTTGTAGCGTCGCGATAAAGCTGCCTGCGACTCTTCCGAGCGATTTTCTTAAAATTTTCTCGTCTTTTTTTAGACATTCTTCGCAAAGATAAAAGCTACGTCCGTTTCCGTTTCCGAAAAATAGCGAAGAATTTATCAGTCTGTATCTACGCAAAATTTGCTGTTCAAAGCGCTTTTTGCAGACCACGCACGTCCTGATAGGGATAAATTTTTGAGCCATTATTATAACTTCTTTTAGCTTTTTTTTAGCTTTGTAGGATTTTTATCCCGTCGTTATCGAAATTAAAAATTTCAACCCGAAAGCTCTTAAATTTATCTTGCAGTTTTTGTTTTAAATTTGCCGCATCGCCGGCATAAACGATATTTAAAAAGCTCGATCCGCTGCCAGAAAGCGTGCTTAAAAGAGCGCCGTTTTCGTAGGCTATCTTGCGCACTTCAAAGAGCTCGGGTAGGCTTTGCATGCGGATTTGCTCGTGCATGACGTCTTTTGCCGCCGTCCTTAAAAGCTCGTAATTTTCGCTAAAAAAGCAAGCCGTGAGAAATGCGGCGTGAGAGAGGTTGCTAACGCACTCGCCCATAGTGAAATTTTTAGGTAGCTTGGCGCGAGATTCGTTCGTGCTCATCGGTTTATCAGGGATCACCACGACGGCTTTTATATCGGTGCTTAAAGGTTTTTTTAGAGATTTTACTTTGCCGTTTTCAACGACGGAGCTAACAAAACCGCCAAGCGTAGCCGGAGCGATGTTGTCGGGGTGATTTTCGTAAACTAGCGCTTGGTTTAAAATCACGCTTTTATCCGCCTTAAATCCAGCCGCCGCATAAGCCGCTGCGATGGCGGAGGTGATGACTGCAGAGGAGCTTCCAAGGCCGCGAGAAAACGGGATTTGATTGGTAAAAATCATGCGAAAAGTATCTTTTTTGCCCGTTAGTTTGACGTAAATTTCATTGAAAATAGATAAAAAAATGTTGTTTTTTTTAAGAAGAGCGTTGTCTTTTCCTTCGCCCAAAATGCTCACGGAGGCGAAGTTTGCCCTCGTTATCTCGACTGTGTTGCGTAGCTCTAGGGCAAGTCCTAGGGCGTCAAAACCGGGACCGATGTTTGCGCTCGTGGCGGGAACTAAAATTTGCAAAAAATCTCCTAAACGGCTTGTATAACGTAATTTGGTAGAGTATCTAAAATTAGATTTAAAACGGCTAAATTTTGCGGCAAGCTAAACTCGCCCGCTTGCGCTTTTTGTAGCTTGACGCCCTCGGGCGTATCTACGAAGCTTAAGTTTTTATTTGCCCGTATCGGTGCGCCGCCGTTTAGCTCAAAGCCGCTAACCGCGTAAAAATCGCACTCTTTTACGATGCTAATCGTCTTTAAAGCGACGTAGGCGACTTTTACGCCCATAAAGCTTCCCGGGCCGTTTGCGTAGATGATTTTTCGTAGATTAAATTTGCCACCGTTTAAAATCTCGTCCATTATTTTTACGAGAGAGACGTCGGATTTTTCTTCGCTAGAAATTTGCTCTATAAGCTCGCCGTTTTCGTCATAAATGCCGACGATTAGCGGCGAGCTAAGAGCGATAACTAAAATTTGGATATTTTTTATGCAAATACCTTTTGGTACTCGCGCGCGAAATCGCCTTTTAGCGTGACGATTTCGTAGTTTTTATCGTCGCTTAGGATGGCTAGCGTTAGCTCGTGGTTTAGCTCGTGGCTGCCCGCAAAGCTCGTATAATCAGCCATCAAAGGCGCGCCCATTAGGCTTAGATCGCCGATAGCGTCTAAAATTTTATGACGAACGAATTCGTTTTCAAAGCGCAGACCTTCAGGATTTAAAATTTTATTATCGTCGATAACTACGGCATTGTCTAGGCTGCCGCCGAGGGCTAAATTTTGCGCTCTTAGCATCTGCACGTCTTTTAAGAATCCAAACGTCCTAGCGCGCGCGATCTCCTCGATGTAGGCTTGTTTGCTAAACTCGAACACGTAATTTTGCTCGCCTATTATCGGGTGGGCAAATTTGATAGTAAAGTCGAATTTTGGGTTATTCGACGGCATTACTCTGGCGAATTTCCCGTTTTTGTTTACTTCTATCGGGCGTTTGATTACGATTACCTTTTTGTCCGCGTCAAGCTCCGCCGTGCCGGCTTCATCTAGCATCATGCAGTAGCTTATCGCCGAGCCGTCCATGACGGGAACTTCGTTAGCGTCTAGGATGATACGGACGTTGTCGATGCTGTAGCCGTTTATCGCGCTAAGGAGGTGCTCGATCGTCGAGATGTAGCCCTCTTTGCCGCCGATTACGGTAGCCATTTGAGTGTTTA
>CAUQRE010000278.1:0-2614 GCA_963520315.1 uncultured Campylobacter sp.
CGAGTTTGATGTAGCCAAGCTCCATCGCCGTGTAGAGGTTGCGCTCCATGCTGCGGCCGATGACGCATACCTTGCGGTTGTATTTTAGTCCCCAGTCGATCGCCTGATAGACACGGTGGATGTTGGAGCTAAACGTGCTCATTATCACGCGGCCTTTAGCTTTTGAGAAAATCGCGTCAAAGGTCTTGCCTACGCTGCTTTCGCTTTTTGTAAATCCCTCGCGGTAGCTGTTTGTGCTGTCGCTCATCAGGCACAGTACGCCGCGCTCGCCGTAGTATGCGAGCCTGCCAAGGTCTGTCGGGTAGCCGTCGATCGGCGTATGGTCGATCTTAAAGTCGCCAGTGTGGATGATGGTGCCTGCCTTTGTCGTGATGGCAAGTGCGCTAGCGTCGATGATAGAGTGGGTGATGTGTATCCACTCGACCTCAAAATCCCCTATCAAATACGGCTTGCGCTTTTCGACCGAGCGGAAAAGCGAACGCTCCTGCTTTAGCCCGTGCTCTTCAAATTTGTTATTTATCATACCGAGCGGTAACGGCGTGGCGTAAATCGGAAATTTAAACTCTTTATAAAAGTAGGGCACCGCGCCGATATGATCCTCGTGGGCGTGCGTGATGACGACGCCTTTTATCTTGTCTTTTATCTTGCGTACGTAGTCAAAGTCGGGGATCAGGATATCCACGCCGTGCATGCTCTCGCTAGGAAAGCTCATACCGATATCTACGATGATCGCGCTCGTGTCGGTCTCAAATATCGTCATATTTCCGCCGATCTCGCCCAGTCCGCCAAGAGGCGTGACGCGGATCCTGTGATCGGTCGAGTTTAGGTATTTCATCGGCTCGAGGCGTAGTTCATGGACGGCTTTGTTCGCCTCCATCGCGCTAGCTATATCTTGCTGCCACTGCTCGTTTCCGCTTAGCTTGGCGGGTAAATTTTTCTTCGGTTTTCGCTGTTTTTTAGGCTTAGCTTCTGCTGTTTGATTTTCGGCGTTAGCGGCTTGCTTGTTAGTGTTTTTATTTTCGCCTTGCGCGCCGTTTTGGGAGTTTTGTTTACCATTTTTACTGCGATTTTTTTTGCCGTTTTGTTTGTTAGCGTTAGTATGTTCGCCGTTTTGGGCGTGCTGTTCGCCGCCGTCAAAAGGCTCTAAAAAGAAATTATCTATTACGCTTTGACTTGCTTTTTGTTCGCCGTTTTGGGCGTTTTGGTCTAAATTTTCTTGTTTATTTTTATTTCTCGGGCGAAATCTGCGCTTTTTATTGCTCTTGCCCTGAGAGACCACCGCTTTTTCTTCGTTCTTGTCGTTCATTATCTTCCTTTAAATTTTTAAATACTTCTAGATAAAGATCGACATTTAGCTCGTGCGGACGGATATTTGCGCTCAAATTTAGCAGACTGAAAATTCGCTCGACTTCAAGCTTTTTATAGCTTGAACTCAAATTTTTCATTAGCGTTTTTCTAGGCGCGCTAAAGGCGATTTTGAGGTAAGTTTTAAATTTTTCGTACTCAAATTTACTCTCAAACACTCCGGTTTCGCCTATTAAATTTTTACTTTTTTGCAGTTTTATAACCGAGGAAGTTACTTTCGGCGGCGGATTAAAGCAGCTCGCATCCACGTCAAAAAGCAGCTCGCAGCCGCCTTGAAGCGAGGCTAAAATCGCCAAAGAGCTAAAATCTCTATCGCCGCTTTTTGCGCTAAATTTGAGCGCGACTTCCTTTTGTATCATCACGACCAAGCCGCGACATTTCTCGTCTTCGATCGCATTTAGGATCATCTTCGTAGCGACGTAGTAGGGCAGGTTTGCCGCTAAAAAATACGTCTCATCGCTTAGGCCGTCTTCGCTCCATTGATCCAGCGCGTCTTTGCAAAAAAGTTTCAATCGTCCGTTTTGAATTTCGTTTGCGAATTTTTTCTGCAGCAGCGCAAAAAGCTCGGTATCTATCTCATAGCTAGTTACGCCGCAAATCCGCAAAATTCTAAATGTCAAATCACCTAAGCCAGGCCCAATTTCAACGATATTTTGCGTATCTTTGGGAATCGCTTGGATGATTTTGTTTAGCGTCGCTTCGTCGTGTAAAAAATTTTGCCCGAAGCATTTTTTTGCTTTAATATTTTCCATTTTTTTCCTAAATTTCGCCGATTTTACCCAAAAATATCTTATGTAATGATTAGATAAGTCAAATTTAGCTAAAATAAAGCCAAATTTTAGCTAAAGAAGAGCGATGAATCATTTTGCAAAACGCATAATCCCATGCCTAGACGTCAAAGACGGACGAGTAGTAAAAGGCGTAAATTTCGTAGGTCTCGTGGATGCAGGCGATCCGGTCGAGATAGCCAAACGCTACAACGAGGATGGTGCGGATGAGCTGTGTTTCCTCGATATCACGGCGTCGCACCTTGAGCGCGATACGATCGTGGACGTCGTAGAACGTGTCGCGCGCGAGCTTTTTATCCCGCTAACCGTGGGCGGGGGCATCCGCACGATAGACGACATCTCGCGCCTGCTAAACGTCGGTTGCGACAAAATAAGCCTCAACTCCGCCGCGATCAAAAATCCAAACTTGATAGACGAAGCGGCGAATAAATTCGGCTCGCAGTGCGTCGTGGTCGCGATTG
>CAUQRE010000279.1:0-2599 GCA_963520315.1 uncultured Campylobacter sp.
ATTTCGCACTTTTACGAGGCTCTGGCGATCTGTCAAAACGAAAGGCCTGAGCTAAAAAAGCGGCTCAAAAACTACGTCTACGAAGCCGGCGTACTAAAAAACGCAGCCTGCGAAAACGCCGCTAGGATAGACGATATCTACGCGCATATACAGAGCCTAAAAAACGACAAAATCAACCGAAACATCTACATCCTGACGCTACTTTCGGCGCTATTTTTGCCGTTAAATTTTATCACGGGATTTTTCGGGATGAATACAAATGGGATGTTTTTAAATGGCTTTCAAAACGGCACCGCTATCGTCGCCGGATCTATGCTTGCTCTTTTTGCGACGCTAGCGGGGCTATTTTATTTTCTAAGTAAACGGCGCGAATAAATTTGCAAGGCCATTTACGGCTAGCTAAATTTAACTAGCCGCCAAATTCGCCGCAAATTTAACGCGCTCTAAAAAACCGCAAATCAGGCGCGCGGCATAGTCAAATTTACTCCGCTTTTCCAGCTGCCGCTTTATAGATACCGATTTCGTCTTGTAAAATTTTATATTTTTGAGCGATCAGGCTGATCCTACCTTCAAGCAGCGAATTTTGGGCCTCCAGATAGTTTTTTAACTCCGTTTTACCGTAGTCGTATTTGAGCTTATATATGTCGCTGATAGAGCTTAGATTTCGCAAATTTTCGTTTAAATTTAGCAAAACCGCCTCGTCTTTTTGCAGATTTTTATAGCTCGCGTCGATCTCGTTTAGCGCGGTAGTTAGCGTCTGCGCGTAGTTTAGCTTCATCGTCTCAAACTCTAGCTCGGAGATTTTTAGCTTTGATTTAAGCTTAGAGTAGTTTAAAAACGGCAAATTTATCGCGATATTTCCGCTTAAGAAATTTAGCTTAAGCCCCTCGCTCGCGCTATCGCCGCTTCCGCTAAGACCTGCGCCTACCGTGATGCTTGGATAGAAGTTCTTTTGGCTAACCTTAACCCCCAAAAGCGCCTCTTTGATGCGCGAGATAGCGGCTTGCAGGTCGGGACGCGCGCCGATAACGTAAAGAGGCACGTTTAAATTTACGCCCTGTGGCGAGATATCGCTCAAATTCCCACCTAAATTTAGCTCAAACTCGGGCCTAACGTTTAGCAGATTTCTTAGCGTTTTTTCTGCCGCATCAAGACTCTTGCTCGCGTTTAAAATTCTATTTTTAGCCGAGATTACAGAGCTTTTTACCTGCTTTAGGCTTAGCTCTTCTTCTTTACCGAGCTCAAATTTAGCCTTTATGATGGCTTCAAGCTCCTCGTAGTTTTTTAGCGTTTTTTCGTATAGATTTATGCTCTCTTTTTGATATTTTGCCTCAAAATACGCGTCCGCGATAGAGTTAACGAGCGCGAGACGAGCGGCCTCTAGGTCGTATTTCGTCGCGTTTGCCTCCCACATGGCGGCGTCTGCGGAGTTTGCGAGTTTGCGCCACAGATCGATTTCGTAGCTTAGCGATACGCCGCTTTTGTAGCTCTCATTCCATCTGCTGCCCGTTTTTATATTTTTACCAGTTTCCACGCCTAAATTTGCGTTAAAGCTAGGCACGAGATCGGCCTGCAAGACGCCTGCTTGAGCGAGGGCTTTATTTACGGCGATGGCTGATTTTGCCAGATCTATATTATTTTTTAGCGCTAGCTCGATTAGCTCGTTTAGGCGCGCTTCGCCGTAGCCCGTCCACCACTCGCGGTTTATTTTTATGTCGGCGCTTGCATCCTCTTTTAGCAAAATTTGCTCGTAGTTTTCGTTTATCTGCGTTACCGCGCAGCCGCCGAGCAAAAGGGCGGCTAGGATTATGGAGATTTTTTTCATTTTATTCCCTTGTTAGAGCGTCGATCGGATTTAGCTTTGAGGCGCTGCGAGCCGGCATGTAGCCAAAAATCACGCCTATCGCGCTAGAAACGACGAGCGCGACCACGATAGAGGTCTGCGAAAATATCATCTTTATATCGGGCGCGAAATTTTCCGCTAGATAGCCGATGCCAAAGGCCGTCCCGACGCCGATGAGTCCACCGATCAGGCATAGCAGCACCGCCTCGATCAAAAACTGCTCAAGGATATTTCCCTGACGCGCGCCGATCGCCATCCTGATGCCTATTTCCTTAGTGCGCTCTGTTACGGAGACTAGCATGATGTTCATTACTCCGATACCGCCGACTAGCAGCGAGATAAAAGCGATGCAGGAAATCAGCAGCGTCATGGTCCTAGTCGTCTCCTCGATCGTTTTTTTGATCGTGTCGGAGTTTCTGGTGAAAAAGTCTTTTTTGCCGTGCTTGGCGGTTAAAATTTCAGTTAGACTCTGCTCGGCGATTTGCGCGTTTACGTTATCTTTTACCTTAACCGTGATTGACGATAGGTGCCTATCGCCGGTTAGTTTGTTTATGACCGCGGTATAGGTAGAAAACGTGCGCAGAGTGCTGGAGTCTGCGAACATATTGTCGTTTTTGGCTACTACGCCGATGATTTTAAAGGGGCGTTTGTTAAAAAGCACCGTTTTACCCAGCGGATCTTCGCCTGCAAAAAACTGCTCTCTAGTTGGCTGATCTATCACGATCACGGACGCCGACTCTGCGACCTCTTGTGCCG
>CAUQRE010000280.1:0-2597 GCA_963520315.1 uncultured Campylobacter sp.
CGTACTCGTCCACCACTCGCCCGACTAGCAATATAAACTGAATGCCTACGAGCAGCGCCACGAGCGGGATTATCACGCTTAGATGGGTTTTAAAGGATTTCATGTACATGTCCGTCTTCTATAACAAAATGTCTGTAAGGCACCCTTAGCGAGCTTGGCACCTTGTGCGTGACGACCACGATGCAGGTACACAAAAACTCCTTAGCCGAGCGCAAAAGCCCCCAGATAACGTCGCTTGAGTATTCATCTAGGCTACCCGTCGGCTCGTCGCAAAGTAGTAAATTTGGATTATGCGCCAAAGCCCTAGCCATCGCGGCTCGCTGCTGTTCGCCACCGCTTAGCTCGTTTGGATACTTGTGTGCTCTGTGGAGCAAATTTACGTGCTTTAAGAGCTTGGTCGCCTGATTTTTACAAACGTTAGCGCTAAGGCCTTTTATCATTAGCGGTAGCATCACGTTTTTTTCGATATTCCACTCGCTTATCAAGCGATAATTTTGAAAAACCACGCCGATTCGTTGCCTTAGTTTGTCTAAATTTTGCTGAGTTATATCCGTCATATCCGTCAAACAAACGTTCAAAGAACCCGCGCTTGGCTTCATCTGGCCGTAAAAAGACTTTAAAAGCGTGGATTTACCGCTACCGCTTTGCCCTGTGATAAAAACAAAATCATCGGAATAAATGTCAAATTTAGCGTCCGTTATTAGATTTTGCTCGTTCTCGTACCCTAGGCACAGTCCGCTTGCGCTAATTATTTTTTGCATCCGCTAAATACTCCTTAAACGCAAGATGCGCCCTTAAATTTTCAGCCGTAACGAGCGGCTTTTTTATAAAATATTCCGCGCCTTTTTCGCCGAGCAAGAGGTAGCAATGCTCGGGCGCGTTAAATGCGCCAAACGCCGCGCGAAGTAAAATTTCGCCGCCCTCTTTTTCGTATTTTTCCTCTAAATGCAAGAAAAAATTGTCCTCTTTTATCGTTTGGTTGCTAAATTTAGCAGCGATCTTGCTCGTGTCGTAGCCGTTTTCAAATTTTAGCTCGCCTTGATCCGCTCTTGGTTCGCTTTGCTTTTCGCAGGTAAAGATAACGTCGTAAATATCTTTTTGGTGCCTTTTCCAGCGATCTTCGTACTTGCTGCTTACTTTTAGATCGCGGTTTTTATAAATTTGCACGTCGGCATCGCTTAGATCTAAAATTTGCGCCAAAGTAAAGTCCGCATACTCGCGGCTATCGGTTCGCAGCTCAAATTTACCGCCAGCTTTTAGCGTTCGCTCGCACTCTAGGGCAAATTTCGCTGAGACCACACGCCTATGAGGAGCGTCATCCCAAGGCACAGGAAAATGAAGGAAAATCTTATCTATAAAATTTGACTCCACAAGCGACAAAAGCAGTCTCGCGTCGCAGTTTACGAGCATGACGTTGTTTAGATTTTTAGCTTTAGCTAGCTTTGCGACCTGCTCAAGCGAGGGTTTGTAGACCTCGATGCCGACGACTAGCGTGTTTGGATTGTTTTCCGCCTGAAATAGCAAGTGCCTGCCAGAACCAAATCCGATCTCGATAAATTTACTCTCAAATTCGCTCTGATTTAAATTCTCAAGCAGCTCACCCACGCTAAAGATCGCCGAGTCTTTTTGCGTGAGGCGAGTGTTTTTTACCGCGATGGCTTCGCTTAAAATTTGATCGCAATAAAGCTCTTTAAATTTAACCAAAGCATTTTGCAAAAGCCCTATTTTGGCAGGCTTCGTTAGCTTTTCGCCCTTTACAACCCAGCCCCCTTCGCGCTTTTTTAGCGCGATAAAAAACTCCTCGCTAGAGCTTTTGGTATAGATAAGGCTAACGCCCTGCCTGCCGCGAGCCTCCCACAAAAAGCTTATCTCGCCGCAATCCTTTGGCGTAAAATTTACGTTTTTAGCTATAAAATTGGGCATTATTCGACGGTTATCTCGGCTTTTGCAGAAGCGTCGGAGCTTATACCGTATTCATCTACGGCGATCACTTTATAGCTGTATTTTTGCCCGTAAGCAACGCCGTTATCGACAAATTCATTGCTCGTTATATTTGTAAATTTCTGCTCGCTTCCGCCGCCCTCTCTTATAACGGTAAAGCTTCTAGCCTTATCAGATGCGTTCCACGTGAGCTTAACCGCCGTGCTGTCGGCTACAATAGACGATACGACCGGAGCGTCGATAGCTCCTAGCGTCATGCCGATGATAGGCTCGCTAGGCTTTTTAGACTCTAGGCCGTCTTTATCGACGATGGTGATTTTATAGTATCTAGTCGCGCCGTTTTCGTTTATGAGATCCTCATAGCTATTTGACGTGGTTTTGACAAGGTAGGTGTAGGGCATAAATTTGCTTGACGCGCTGTAAATTTTATAGTAGGCAAAGTCGTCGTTAGCCACGCTATCCCACGTCAAAATAATCTTTTTAGGCGCGTTTTGAGTAGCTTGAGCGTTTACGACCTCGTTTGGTAGCTGCTTCGTCGTGGAGTCTACGATCTCGCTCGGTTTTGAGATCGTGCCGCTAGTGGTTTTTACGAAAACTCTATATTTGTAGCTTTTGCCAGACTTCACGTCGTCATCGATATACTCGGCGTTTAGTCT
>CAUQRE010000281.1:0-2577 GCA_963520315.1 uncultured Campylobacter sp.
GGCTATGACTAGCAAGGGCGAATTTGCGGCGGGACGCGGGCTTTATTACTCGCTATTTTCGCGTTTTTTCGTTTTTAGCCAAGATGCCGATAGATTTAGCGGCGTAAATGCGATGCTAGGCCTTGCCTCTGTGCACGCTCTAAACGAAGAATCGGCCGCCGCGATAATGCGCATACAGGCAAAATTCGACGAAAAAAATCCACAAAATTTAGTGGATGAATTCGATGAAATTTTCCACGCTCTGCCAAGTCCGCTTAGAAACTCGCTGTCCTACTACGACGAGGGCTACGAGGTCGGACACGCCTGCGCAAAAGTGCGTAAAATTTTAGCCCGCACAGACCTTAGACGCGATGAGGCTAAATTTAAAGAAAACGAAGACAACGTGGGCTTCGTGTTTGCGCTAATGAGCGAATTTATCGCGCGAGAGAGCGAGCTGGAGCTATACGGCGAGCTTGAGGAGCAGCTTTTTAAAGAGGTCATAAACCCAAACATCGACGAGTTTATAGAGAGTCTTTTTAACCACGAAAGTAGCGAAATTTACAAAGACGTCGCGGTGCTTTTGCAAGGATTTATAGAGTTTGAGCGCGTAGTTTTAAGCGCGCCGCGCCCTATAAATCAAGGCGAAAACAAAAAGACTTTGGACGGAGTTTCAAGATCTGAGGCCATAAGAAGGCAAAAAAACCGAGTGAGAAAGCTAAAAGCTATGGAGGAAGAAAATGCAAAAAAATAGGCGAGAATTTTTAAAAAAGGCGGGGCTAGTCGGCGCGGTAGCGGCTACGGCAGCAGCAGCGACGGCAGCGGCGTCAAACCTAAAATACGGTAAAAGCAAAAAGACCGAAGTGCTTTATAAAAGAAGCAAAAACTGGGATCTGTACTAAGAACAAGCGAAATAATAAAATTTAAGAAAGGATAAATATGTCTGAGGCAAATTTACGTCTTATGCCCCACTCAAACGCAGTCGGGCGAAGATCGTTTTTAAAAATGGCCGCGCTAGCAGGCGTAGCGGGCGGCATGAGCGGGCTGGCTGCTAGCGGCGTAACTAGAAGCGCCACAAAAGAAGAAATGGCAAATCCGTTTCCAAACTCTAAAATCGTAAAAACTATCTGCACGGTTTGCTCCGTTGGATGCGGAGTGCGCGCCGAGGTAGAAAACGGCGTTTGGGTACGCCAAGAAGTAGCCCAAGATCACCCCGTAAGCGCAGGAGGCCACTGCTGTAAGGGTAGCGACGTCATCGATATGGTGCGCTCTCACTGCCGTGTAAAATACCCGATGAAAAAAGTAGGCGGCAAATGGAAACGCATCAGCTACAAAGAGGCTCTTGACGAGATCGGCGCCAAACTAAAAGCGTATCGCGAAAAAAATCCAGAGCAAGTAATGTTTCTAGGCTCTGCAAAAGATTGCAACGAACAAAGCTATTATATAAGCAAATTCGTAGCGATGTTCGGGACTAATAACCTAGATCACCAAGCACGTCTTTGACACAGCTCTACAGTCGCCGGTGTGGCGAATACTTGGGGTTACGGAGCTATGACAAATCATCTTGGAGATATCCAAAACGCGAAGTCTATCTTTATAGTGGGCGCAAATCCGGCGGTAAATCATCCGGTCGGCTTTAGACATTTTCTAAAAGCGAAGGAAAATAACGGCGCAAAGCTAATCGTGGTCGATCCAAGATACACGAGAACTGCGGCTAAGGCTGATTATTTTGCTCAAATTCGCACCGGCACGGATATACCTTTTATGTACGGCATGATGAATATCATCTTTCAAAACGGCTGGGAAGATAAGGAATTTATAAACGACCGCGTATACGGTATGGATCTGATCCGCGAAGAGGCTGCCAAATGGACGCCCGAAGTCGTAGCCGATGTTTGCGGGATAAAAAAAGAGACGCTTCTTGAGATAACCGAAGTTTACGCTAAAAACCGCCCGGGATCGGTCGTTTGGGCGATGGGTCTAACTCAGCACACCATAGGCAGCTCAAACACTCGTATCGCTCCGATCCTGCAACTAGTGCTAGGAAATATGGGCGTATCGGGCGGCGGCTGTAATATTCTGCGCGGTCACGACAACGTTCAGGGCGCGACGGATATGGCGAATTTGCCGACCGAGTTACCCGGGTACTATCCAAAAAACGAAGCCAACTGGAAATACTTCGCTAAGATGTGGAAGGTCGATTTTGAATGGCTCCAAAAAAATTTCGTTAAGCCTGAAATGATGTTTAAGCCCGGATTTACGCTATCAAAATGGTGGGCGGGCGTGCTTGACGGTAAAAACGGCAACGAAGCCGTAGATAATGCCGGCGACAGTATAAAAGCCTTAGTAGTAATCGGCAACGGTATCACCTCTACCGCGCAACAAGTAAAAGTAAAAGAAGGCCTAGATGCGCTTGAGCTTTTAGTGCTGGTAGATCCTTTCGTAAACGATGCCGGCGTGATAACGGACAAAAAAGACGACGTCTATATACTGCCTGCGGCGACGCAGTTTGAAACTAGCGGTACAGTCGTAGCGACAAACCGTAGCGGCCAGTGGAGAAGCCAGGTCGTAGAGCCTTTGTTTGAGAGTATGCCCGATCAC
>CAUQRE010000282.1:0-2573 GCA_963520315.1 uncultured Campylobacter sp.
ATAAAATTTAGCGTCGGCTGGACAGATAGTCCGCCGAGCTAAATTTTAGCCAGCGCCGCGAAAAGCACACAAAAGACGAGCCTTGTTAAAAAAGGAAAAACAGATGAAAGTACTAATAGCAATCGACTCTTTTAAGGGCTCCCTTAGCTCCCTCGAGGCCGGCAACGCCGTAAAAGAGGGCATTGAAGCTCTAGCCGGCGAGATAGATGAGGTGGTGGTTAAGCCCATCGCGGACGGCGGCGAGGGTAGCGTGGTGGCGCTAGCGGACGCGCTAGATGGCGAGTTTATCGACGTCATCGTGCAAAATCCTCTCGGCGAAAAAATCCCCGCTAGATACGCGCTAGCGGGCGAACTTGGTATCCTCGAGATGGCGTCTTCTAGCGGACTCATGCTAGTGGAAAAAGAGCGCCGAAACCCGATGAAAACGAGCACTTACGGCTTTGGACAGATGATTTTACATGCTATTAGCAAGGGGGCGCGTAAATTTATCGTCGGTATCGGCGGCAGCGCGACGAACGACGCAGGCACTGGCATGCTAAGCGCGCTAGGATACGAGTTTTTTGACGAAAACGGCGAGCTGCTCGAGGGCAAAGGCGAAAACCTCATAAAAATCACGAAAATCTCAAACAAAAACGTAGCGCCAGAGCTCAAAGAGTGCGAATTCCTCGTGGCTTGCGACGTGGATAACCCGCTCTTTGGCAAAAACGGCGCGGCCTACGTTTACGGCCCGCAAAAAGGCGCGGACGAGCAGATGGTAAAGGATCTGGACGCGGGCCTTATAAGCTTTGCGAGCGCGACGAGCGAGCACTTTTCGAGCGAATTTTGGAACTTTAAGGGCGCGGGCGCGGCAGGCGGGCTAGGGTACGGGTTTGTTAGCTACCTAAACGCCAAATTAAAACCCGGCATCGACATCATCATGGAGGAAATCCGCCTCGAAGAGGACGTGAAAAACGCCGATCTAGTCATCACCGGCGAGGGGCGACTGGATTTTCAAAGCTCGATGGGCAAGACCCCGACCGGAGTGGCGAAGATCGCCAAAAAATACGGCAAACCCGTCATCGCGCTAGCCGGTAGCGTGTCGCCTTGCGCGGGCGGCTGTAACGAAAACGGCATCGACGCGTTTTTTAGCGTATTAAACGAGCCCGTGAGTCTAGAAGAGGCGATGGATAAGCAAACCGCGACGCGCAATCTCAAAATGACCGCCCAGCAGGCATTGAGGCTATATTTGCTAGGGCGTAAGGGGTAAATTTGCGCCTTGATACGGCTGCGTCGGCAAATTTATAGGTTTGCCGGCTTGGGCTTTTTGTTTGCTCGGCATGATTAGCGAGCCTGAGTAAACGCTTTGCATTTTACCGCTCGGCACGGCAGTTTCGCGGATTTTTCAAATTTGACATCATGCTTTGTTGTTGCAAGTCCGTAAATTTATCTAGTAAAATCAAATTTTGGATTTGAGTTTTTAGCGCGGCGGTTTCGCGCCGAGTCGTAATGCGCGACCGAATTTGCAAAAACCTAGGCTAAACTAAAATTTAACAAACTAAAGCCCGAAAAAGGCTTTAGTCTTATTTTTGGGGATTATTTTTCTTTCGCTTCGGCTTCTATCTCTAGCTCAACCTTGTCAGATAGCGTGATTTCAGGGGTATCTAGCCCGATCTCAAAGAGCTTGCGTTTCGTGTTGCCTTCTAGGCTAAAGCCGATTTTTTCCTTGCCGTTATCGCCTGCGGTAAAGCCGCCAAGCTCGAATTTTAGCACCACGGGCTTAGTGATGCCGCGCATCGTGAGGGTGCCGACGACCTTGCCTTCGGTGTCGCTTTCTTTTTCAAATTTGACCATTTTGTAGGTGATTTTGTCGAATTTCGCCGCATCGAAAAAATCGGCACTTCGCAGATGCTCGTCACGCTTGTCGTTTTGCGTATTTACCGAGGCTGTCTCGATGGTGGCCTCGAGCGCTTTTAGCTCCTTAGCGCTTTTGTCGTAGTCGATTACGGCGTTAAATTTGCCGAAATTTCCGCTTACTTTTGATATGCTTAGGTGTTTGATTTTAAAGCCTACGTTGCTGTGCGCCGGGTCAATCTCGTAGACTGCGGCGTTTACGCAGCTTGCCGCTAGAGCTGCTGCTAGCGAAAATTTGATTAATTTTTTCATTTTTTCTCCTTGTAAATTTCTGAAAGTGTATTTAAAAAAGGTAAATACATAGCTTTTGCCGCATTTTGAACTAAATTTGCGCGACGAATCTACGCCGAAAATCTGCCGACTAGTAAATGGTAAAAACGGGCGGCGCAATACGTACAGGGGTTAAATTTAATGCTTAAAATCAGCAAAATCGCTCGGCGATACGGTAAATTTGATAAACCGCGCGCGCCAAATAAATCTTAGCCCAAAATCTCCCCGACGAAAAACAACGCCGACATCGCAAACGTGCAGAGCGCGACGACCTTTAGCTGCCCGTCGAAATCGCGACATTCCCGCACTTTCGAGACGAAAAAGAGATGCCAAATAAGCGGCGCAAAGCTAATTACGTAGAGCAGTCTCACGCCCGTGTCGCCGCGCAAAAGCGAGTAGCAGAGCATCGATCC
>CAUQRE010000283.1:0-2561 GCA_963520315.1 uncultured Campylobacter sp.
CGGCTTCTTTTTCGACCTCTTCTCGGCTTCTTTTTTGCGCTTTTACCGGGCCTAGCACGATATTTTCGATGACGTTCATATGATCAAACAGCTCGTAGTTTTGAAAAACCATGCCCACTTTTTGGCGGATTTTTATCCAGTCTTTGTAGTCTTTGTCGATCTTTTCGCCAGCTATCTCTATCTGTCCGCCGTCAAATGGCTCAAGGCCGTTTATGCAGCGCAGAGTAGTGCTTTTGCCGCATCCTGACGGCCCCAGGATCACGACTACTTCGCCGTTTTTGACGCTAAGGTCAATACCCTTTAACACCTGCAAGTCGCCGTAAGATTTGCTTAAATTTGAGAGTTTTAAAATTTCGCTCATTTGATTCCTTATGCCCATCTGTTTTCAAGTATCTTGGATAGTTTTGAGATAGGATAGCAGACGAGAAAATATAATAAAAATATAAAGCCGTATATCCAAAACGGCACGGTCGGGTTGGCAGTTAGGCTCGCCGTCTCGATCGTTTGCTGCCCGACTTTTAGCAGGTCTGGCACGCCGATGAGGGCGACGATCGGGGTGGTTTTGATGATACGGCTTAGCAAATTTACGCCGGCGGGCACCAGGCGGCGCGTAGCTAGAGGGATCACGACGTAAAGATAGATTTGAGTCTTGCTAAGTGCCAGGGCCGCCGCGCTTTCAAACTGATGCCTTGGTATCGAGACGATCGCGCCGCGCACGATATCCATCATCTCAAACACGCCCCACAGGCTAAAGACGATGAGTGAGGCGTTAAATTTGGATATATCAAGCCCAAATGCCTTACTCGCACCGTAGTAAAACAAAAATAGCCAGACGATTTGAGGCATTATGCGAACGATTTCTAGGCAAATTTTTAGCACGAAAAAGATAAATTTGTTTTTCGAGCTCATAGCCACGCCCAAAAACGTGCCTAAAACAAGAGAGATGGCGATCGAGATGGCTGAAATCTGCACGCTCATCCACAGCCCCTCGAAAATCAGCCGCTTTAAGACCAGTGGGTCGAATAAAATGCTAACTCCGTCCAACTCTCATCCTTTTTTCAAGCCAAAATAACACCAAAGATATCGGCAAAATGATAATCAAATAGCTAACTACCAGCATAAAAAGCGCCTCGTCGGTCATGTAGTAAAGCCCGATGATATCCTTTGTCGCGTAGACTAGGTCGGGCAGGGCGATGATGCTGATGACCGAGGTTTCTTTAATGAGAAAGATGACGTTAGCCGCGATCGAAGGGATCGAGACGCTAAAAGCCTGAGGTAAGATAACGTAGCGTAAAATTTGCCCCTGCGTGAGCGCGACGCTAAGCGCGGCCTCGATCTGCGTTTTTTTCACCGCCTCAAAACCAAGGCGAAAACTCTCCGCCATGTAGCTGCCGCCTAGAAACGCAAGCCCCGCGACCGCGCAGGTAAAAGCGCTCAAATTTAGCCCGAATTTGCTAAGTCCGTAGTAGAGGAAAAAAAGCTGTATAAGCAGCGGCGTGTTTCTAGAAACCTCGATGTAGCCGTTTACGATAGGCATCAGGATCTTGACCTTGTAAAATTTAACCAGCGTGCAAAATATACCGATAACAAGCGAGAGCAAGATGCCGTAAAGCGAGAGCTTGACGGTGAAAATGCCCGCCTTTACGAACATCGGCGTAAATTCTTTTATAAACTCAAAATCCATAAATTTTTTAGCTTCTTTTTGATAATTTCGCGAGATTGTAGCGAAAGCAAACTAAATTTAAAACTAATTTTGTATGATTTATTTTAAAATTTAAGCTTGCAAAAGGTATCATAACCCCTAAATTTTGATAGAAATTATTTAAATAAAGGACGAATTTGAGAGCGTTTGCAGAGTGGAAAAAACAAGAGCTTATATTTTTATCGTTGCCGCACGAAAACACCGACTGGAAGCCGTATCTAAATGAAATTTTAGACGCCTACGAGAGTCTGGTCGCAGCTATTGTGCCGTTTCAAAAGGTCGTTTTGATCTGCCCCGATGAGAGGATTTTTGCGGAGCGATTTGCGAAATTTGATAACGTGGAGTTCGTAAAAATCGATACCGATGATACGTGGATACGCGACTACGGCATGATAGACGTAGAGGACGGCGCTAAAATCGTCAGCTATGATTTCAAATTTAACGCTTGGGGCGGTAAATTTGAAAGCTCGAAAGATAACGCCGTAAATTTGGAGCTAGCTAAGCGTTTTAAAAGCGATTTGCGAAGTATCGATCTCGTGCTTGAGGGCGGTAGTATCGATTTTAACGGGCGCGGCACGCTGCTAACAACCGAAAAGTGCCTGCTAAACGACAACCGCAACTCTCATCTAAACAAAGAGCAGATCGATGCACGGCTTAAGGAGCTTTTCGGTCTTGATCGCGTGATATGGCTTAAAAACGGCTTTATAAAAGGCGACGACACCGACAGTCACGTCGATACTCTGGCGCGTTTTATCGCTCCTGATACCATCGCGTATGCATGCTGCGACGATCCTGCCGACGAGCATTTTGAGGAGCTAAATGTGATGAAAAAAGAGCTTGAAAATACGGGCTTTAAGCT
>CAUQRE010000284.1:0-2552 GCA_963520315.1 uncultured Campylobacter sp.
CGTAGTACCGCTCTAGAAGCGAGCCAAACTGATACAAAACCGCCATATTCATCAGCAGATGGGCTAAATTTGCATGCATAAACATCGAAGTCGCCGGCTGCCAGACGTAAAGTCCGTCCGTGAAAAACATATTTAGCCCAAGCGTAGCGTTACTACCGCAAATGCCGCAGTAGACGGCAAGATACACTAGGCAATTTAACGCGATGAGCGATATCGTAGCTTTCAAAAACGGCTCCTTTTTAAAGGCTTTATCATATAAAATTTAGACATAAATTTAGCTAAAAATTAACCTTGCCAAAGCCGGCAAATCTATTTGACGTTAGGCAAGCAGCGTCGCCGCCTTTGCACGCTACGATGTAGGAGTTTACCTCTTTGCCGTCTATTTTATGGCTGTTTTTTTGAAATAGATTTATAAATCCGCTTTTATTTTTGCCCCTAGTATTATGCATAAATCTTATGGTTCCGTCGTCCTCTATGCGGTCTATGATGCCAAGATGCGTTATGATTTGTTTGTTTTTGTCTTTGGTTTGACTCGTGGTATTGTTAAAAAACACCAAATCTCCGAGCTTCGGGCTTGTTTGCGAGATCAAATTTCGCTTTTTGTAAAAATTGTAAATGGCTTGAGATTTTGATCCGTTTTCGTCGTAAAATTTTAGCAAATTCGTCTCAAAAAAGTAGACGTTATTTATGTTTTTATTTACGAGCGAGACGAAGCCAGAACAGTCTCCGCCGTCTTTTTTACCCAAAAAACCTTGCATAAAATTTGAAAGCGCTTTACCGCCTAAATCGTTAAATACGTCTTGCTGCGAGTTTAAAAATCTCGCGTTTAAAATCTGTCCGCTTTGATCGGTCGGGTAAATTTTGGGCGCATCGTTCGCGCATCCACTAAAAATCAAAGCCGCAATCGGCGCTAGCGGTAAAAAAATGGTAAATTTCATTTAAATTATCCTATTTTATATTTGAATTTCAAGGCGAAGTATCTTGTGATAAATTTAAATTTTCGACGAAATTTTAGGCCGAAGATAGAACATAATAGTTCATCGAGGGAGAAAATTTCTAGATCATTTAAATTTACCCAAGAGACAAGCCGTAGAGACGAACTGCCTAAAAGCAGGATTATATAAATAAATCGGTAAATATCGGCATAAATTTAAATTTATAAGCTAAATTTCACTATACTTTGGGTTTTATTTAAGGATTTAAGATGATGCATTATTTAGAAATCGAAGGAAACGCGAAACTAGGAGGCGAGGTCGCCATAAGCGGTGCGAAAAACGCCGCCCTGCCCCTCATAGCCGCGGCTCTAATCATAAAAAACGACGTGACGCTAAAAAATATGCCAAACGTCGCGGATATAAAAACATTGGCGACGCTACTGGTAAATTTGGGCGCAAAATGCGAATTTACGGACGATCACACTCTAAAAATCAACTCAAATTACGTTAGCTCCACGAAGGCCAACTACGATATCGTGCGCAAAATGCGCGCCTCTATCCTGGTTCTTGGCCCGCTGCTAGCTAGGTTTGGCCACTGCGAGGTGAGCCTGCCCGGCGGCTGCGCGATCGGACAAAGACCGATCGATCTACATCTAAGCGCGCTAGAAAAAATGGGCGCAAACATCGAGATAAAGCAAGGCTACGTCGTAGCCACGGCGCCTGATGGGCTAAAGGGCGCGCAGATCGTGTTTGATAAGATTACGGTAACTGGCAGCGAAAATATCGTCATGGCCGCCGCGCTCGCTCACGGCACGACGCATCTGATCAACGTCGCCAAAGAGCCTGAGGTGGTGCAGCTTTGCGAAGTTTTAGCCGCAGGCGGCGTAAAGATCGAGGGTATCGGCACGGACGAGCTCGTGATCGAGGGCACGGATAAGCGCCTGCTGGACATCGGCGAGATAACGGTCATCCCCGATAGGATCGAGGCGGGCACGTATCTTTGTGCCGGAGCGATCACAAACTCGCAAGTAACTATCACGAACGCTAATTCAGCGCATCTGCGGGCCGTGCTTACTAAATTTAACCAAATGGGCTTTGAAACCGTCGTGGACTGTGATAAAATCACGATAATGCCGGCTGAAAACGTAAGTCCCGTCGAGATCGTAACGACTGAGTTTCCGGGGTTTCCGACCGATATGCAGGCGCAGTTTATGGCGCTCTCGCTCGTGGCAAACGGCGTTAGCACGATCGACGAGAGGCTTTTTGAGAACCGCTTTATGCACGTTAGCGAGCTCACGCGTATGGGTGCGGATATCCGTCTAAACGGCCACATCGCGACGATCTATGGCGGAGGCGAGATAAACGCCGCAGACGTGATGGCTACCGATCTGCGCGCTAGCTCTGCCCTAGTGCTAGCGGCTCTTGCAGCAAACGGAACTAGCCGCGTGCATAGAATTTATCACCTAGATAGAGGCTACGAGGGGCTAGAGCGCAAGCTGGCGGCTCTGGGCGCAAAAATACGCAGGCTGGAGGAGTAAAATGACGCTAGAACTTGCTCAAAATTTGATCCTAGAAAAAGCCAAATTTGACGGCTGCGGCGAGTTTGTAAGCCTTGAG
>CAUQRE010000285.1:0-2551 GCA_963520315.1 uncultured Campylobacter sp.
AGGATGAGTAAAATTTGCTGCACGATGCCCATGCGCTGCGTGGCCTCTTCGTCTTTAAACTCGCGCAGGCTCACCGCGACGTTTGCCTTGCTAAGCTCGGTGTGCATGAGTTTTAACAGGTCTTTTATGCAGCGCTGCACGCTAAATTTTTGCGGAGCGTCGCTCGTTTTGTAAAAATTTCTAAAAATCTCGATCGTATCGCTTAAAAGCACGGTCGCAGCCTGCCCCTTTTGCAGCATATGCTCTAGCGTGGCGGCGTCTAGTTTGCCGTCTTTTTGCAGCATGAGTAGGCTTGAGATCATCAAATTTAGCGAATTAACCGGCTGTATAAACTGATGATTTATGCCGCTGATTAGCTCGCCCGCCTCGCTCATACGCGCTTTGTGCTTGAGCAGGGCCTCGTAGTCGTCTTGCAGGTTTTTGATTTTTGAGTACATAAAGTTATGTAAGAAATTTGCCACCAGTGCCAGCGCCGCGAACGCAAAAAGCAAGACGAGGGCGTTTTTTAGCACGGAGTTAAGCAGCACGGCGAGCTCCTTTTCGTTATCCGTACCTGCGCCGATGAACCAGTTTAGCGTCGGGATCTCGTCGACGGAGATGAAATTTGATCCGATATTTAGGCTCGTGATATCTTCGTCCCGCAGGAAAAGCTCTTTAAATTTATCCTCGATCTGCTTTTTTAGCGCCGCGTCCTTCATTGGGGTTAAAATTTCGCCGCCGTGCGTGACGATAAAGGCGTAGGAATCTGGCGCGAGCTTAAATTTTTCCATATTTTTTAGTATGTTTTGCAGCTTCACCACGCCGCAAAACACCCCCGCAAACGAGCCGCCGTCTAGCACGGGCACGCATAAATTTAGCGTCGGCTCGCCTAAAATTTTATGGCGCTGCATAAAATTTACCGTGGGTGCTAGCGTACTTTTGGTCTCCTCAAACCAAACAAGCCCCGTGCGCAGGCTCTTTGGCATCGCTTCGTCGCCCTCTAGCTTCTTGCCGTCTACGAAAATTTCTCCGTCCTCGCGCAAAAACTGCAAGGCGTCAAATTCTGCGGAGTTTTCTTTGAAAAGTCGTATGAAGTCGCCCAGCTTTTCACCGTCTTGCGAGATGCCTGCGTTTTGCATAAATTTAGCCGCGCGCACCAGCGAGCGCAGCCGCTCATCCAGCCAAAACGAGAAATTCCCGACCATATTTTCGCTAGCGGCGATCTTGTTTTTATCCGCGAGCGCCGTAATCTGCGCCTTGGCGTCGTCGTAGTTTTTCACGCCCAAAAGCACCACGAAAAGGCTCGCGAAAATGATGATGAAGTAAATTTTAAAATTATGCTCGCGTAAGGCTTTCATGCGGCGAGTATAGCAAAATCGGTCTAAATTTAGACCGATTTAAGCTTTTTTCAGAGTTAAAATTTTGCAAATAAACATCGTGGCGAGCACGACGAAGCAGACTCCAAAGCCCACGAGCGTGCAGTCGGCCATCGACATAAATTTGCTTGATGGGATCAGGTACCAGCCGTCCTCGTAAAGATCGACGAGATATTTTTGAAAGCCGCTTAGCGTGACGCCCTCGGGCACTAGCGGATTATCGTAGCCGCAGTCGCCCGTAGGCAAGAACCAATCAGGCGCCCACCGCTCAAGCGGCAGACCGAAAGGATAGTGCGGCTCGGTCGAGCAGCCCTGCACGCCAAACGGATCGTCTCCGTGCACGGCGTCGTGGATTTTAGCTAGCTTGACGCTATACATTATGCCCTGGATCGCGCCCCAAAAGGCTAACAGGTAGCCAAGTGCGGCGAGAAGCAAATTTTTAGGATTTATGATCGCGACCAGGCCTCCTAGCGCCATGCACAAAAATGCAAAGCGGATATAGACGCACTGCTCGCAAGGCGGCATATAGACGTAGTTTTGAAACAGCGAGTGCGCGAGGATCACGAGTCCCACGCTCACCGCTATGAGGATCGCCCACGGCAGGCGGCTATCGCCGAATTTCGCTATTTTTTCCGCAAATTTCATGCTCGCGCCCTATTTTTTGAGCAGCTCTTCGACTAGCTGCGTCATACCGTCTAGGGAGGTGATGGACTTCGTCATGATGAGGTATTTGCCGTTTACGACGAACGCCGGCACGCCTTGGATCTTTGCTACGTCGTAACTCTCGTCCCATTTTTTAAGCAGTTCGGCGACTTTTGGATCCTCTAGCTTTTTTTGATAGTCCGCTTCGCTAATGCCGGCCGCGTCAAGCCCCGTCTTTAAAAACGCAGCCTCGTCCTTGCCGTCGCTCCAGCGCTGCTTTTGATCGTGATAGGCCTTGTAGTAGGCAAATTTTGCCTTTTTAAACAGCGAATTTTCATCTAGCAGGCTCACACCCTTTTCCTCGTCCATCACGGCTAAAACGGCAAAAATTTTACTTCCGAGCTCGCCGTATTCGCCCTTGGTTTTTAGATGAAACGGCACGTATTTTAGCCCCGCGACCTTTTCTACGACCTTTGGCGTTACGGTTTTGTCGTATTTGTAGCAAAACGGGCATGCGTAGCTAAAGACCTTAACTAGCGTGTTTTGCTCCACGG
>CAUQRE010000286.1:0-2543 GCA_963520315.1 uncultured Campylobacter sp.
GCCTAGCACCTCATAGCTGCCCCACGGACGGTATACGCTCGTGTGCGCTTCGCAAATTTCGGGAAGCGAATTCAAAAAGTGTTTATAAACCTCTTTTACCTTTTGCGAACTGCCTTTTTTGGCGATCAAAAGCGCGTCTTTGGTATCGACTACAAGCAAATTTTGCACATCTACGAGCGCGGTCGGTTTTTTGGTCAGGATAAAATTTTCGCTTGAGTCGATTTGTAGCGATTCGCCGATATTTTTTATCTTTTTACTCAGCTCGTCAAAGCTACCCATATCGCTCCAGCCCGCGTCAAGAGGCACCATTTTGATATTTAGGCTTTTTTGCATTAGCGCATAGTCGATGCTTATATCTTCGATCTTATCCATAAAATTCGGACTAATTTTTAGCAAATTCGGTTCGTTTGCCGAGCCCCCTATCGCCGCAGTAACGTCTTTTACGATACTTGGCGCGTATTTTTTCATCTCGCTTAAAAACACGCCCGCCTTAAAGCAAAACATACCGCTGTTAAAATAATATCCGCCCTCTTTTATAAATTTAGTCGCGGTTTCAAGATTGGGCTTTTCGATAAACCGCTCCACGTCGCCGTTTTTATCGGCCTTGATGTAGCCGTAGCCGGTATTTGGCTCGCAAGGCTTTATGCCAAACGTCGCTAAAAAGCCCTGACTTGCGTAGCTTTGCGCGATCAAAAGCGCTTTTTTATACTCCGCTTCGTTCTCGATTAGATGGTCGCTCGGAGTAACGAGCAAAATCTCGTCCTCATCGCAGCAAAGCGCAGCAAAAGTAATCGCCGCGGCAGTGTTTTTACCGAAAGGCTCGAGGATAAATTTATCTATTTTTTTACTTCCGCATTCATCAAGCGCCAAAAAATAGTGCGCCTCATTGCAAACGATGATAGTTTTTTGCGCGTGCATGTTGCGTCTAAGCGTAAGGTCAAAGAGCGATTTGCCGTTAAAAAGCCTGATAAATTGCTTTGGCATCAGGGTGCGAGATAGCGGCCAAAGTCTCGTACCGGAACCTCCGCAAAGTATAACGTTTGTCATTTTTACGCCTTTTGCTTTAAATTTTCGACCAAATTTAAAAATGTTTCTTGTAATTTTACAAGCAAATTTTGATCCTTGGTCTCAAATCTCGTGACAATAACAGGCGTCGTATTTGATGCTCGCACCAGCGCCCAGCTGCCGTCCTCAAATCTCACTCTAACGCCGTCTATGTCGATGATTTCAGCTATTTTGCCAAGGCCTGCTAGCAAATTTTGCGCGTCGCCCTTCTCGTAAATTTCAACCAAAACCTCTTTTAGCTTTGCGACCAGCTTGAATTTTTGCGCGTCGGTCGTTTTTATTTTTATCTCGTCGGTGCTAAAGACCTTGGGTAGCTTATCAAGCTCGCCGTCTAGGTTAAAGCCTTTAGCCACAAGCTCTAGAGCGCGAAACATCGCATACGTCGCATCATCAAAGCCGAAATACCTCTCCTTAAAGAAAATATGCCCGCTCACCTCGGCCGCCATATCGATATTTAGCTCCTTCATCGCCTTTTTGATATTGCTGTGGCCGGTCTTACCCATGAAGCTTTTGCCGCCGTGCGCGTCGATCTCGTCGTACATATTTTGCGAGCATTTGACCTCGCCCAGCACCCTGGGATTTTTCATCGCAAGGCTATATAGATAGGCTAGTTCGTCGCCTTTTATGTTGCGTTTTTTGGTTAGAACCGCGATGCGGTCGCCGTCGCCGTCAAAACCGAATCCTATGTCAAATTCGCCCTTTAGCGCGGCCTTTAGGTCGCTTAAATTTTTCTCCTCGCTAGGGTCTGGGTGATGGTTTGGGAAGTTGCCGTCGGGCTGGGGGTATAAAATTTTAGCGTCTAAATTTAACGCCTCGCAAATTTCGGGCAAAACCGCTCCGACCGCGCCGTTTGCGCAGTCGATGACTATTTTAAGCGGTAAGGCTTTTAAATGCGCAAACTGCTCTATAAGAAAATTTTTATAAGGCGTCGCGATGTCGAATTTTTCAGCTCTTGGATTGTCTGGAATTTGCGTTTTTGCAGCGATGTCGTCTAGCACGGCGACTTTTAACTTTTGCAAATCCTCGCCAAAGTAACTATCCTTAAAAATCGTGATTTTAAAGCCGTTGTACTCTTTTGGATTATGAGAGCCGGTTATCATTACGTTTGCGTCAAATTTGTCCGTAAACACACTAAAATACCCGACCGGCGTCGGTAGCAAGCCGATATCATAGACCTTAATCCCGGCTAAATTTAGTCCGCTAACCAGCCAACCGAAAATCTCGCCCGCGCTTAGCCTAGCATCATACCCTACGCTAACGTTTTTTGCGCCCCTGCGTAGCATTTCGCGGCCCAAATTTAACCCGATCGCCTTGACGCTCGTTTCGTTTAAATCTTGCCCGAAAATCCCGCGTATGTCGTATTCTCTAAAAATTTCTTCTATCAAAATTTTACCTTTTTAAATTTATTTTGCTTTAAGACGCTCGTATTTTAGCATTTTTGGGTTAAATTTTACTAAACGGCGACGTCGCCGAGCTTT
>CAUQRE010000287.1:0-2541 GCA_963520315.1 uncultured Campylobacter sp.
ATTTAAAATTTAGCGCGTCTAATACGCAAAATTTGTTTTATCTGGCATTTGTGGGTTGATTTATCAGGCTTACGACCTTTTTAGACTTATATTATAAAGATAAATGCGTCGCTTTTACGTCGCCGCCGTTTTGTATGAGGTTTTAATCGATATCAAATCGCTTAATTTACAGCTAGTTTGCATCCATGGGCGCAAACGTAAAACGATCGCCGCGCCAAATGGTGCATTTAGCCGTTTGAGGATCATTGCGCGTCGGTAGCCTTTTGCAAGCAAGCGGCGATTCGCGGCTAAATTTTTCTTGAAATACTGCAGCACGCCTGGCGCATAGCCGTTTTATTGTCTCAAAATATTTTTATAAATTTAGTAAATTTAGGATCTACTTTTGCATTGCGCTTTTGCGTAAATTTAAGCAGATGGCTTTTGCGTTTATACTAAGACGGCGCGTTTTGGCGTATTTAGCAGGGTTACAAACGTATAGATTTTCTAGGTAGGCTAAGATAGCATTAGCAGCAAATTTACCTGGATAAATACGAAAAACGCGGCGAAGCAAGTAAAAGCGCGGGTCTTTTGAAATACGCAGACGCGGCGCCTAGTTTCGCTCGCGATTATTTTTTGGCTTTAGTCGCGGTCTGTTTTTTATCCTGATTTGTCTGCGCGGGTTGCTTTTGCGTCGCATTCGCAGCAGCTGTGATAGACTCGGGCGTAGTTGTCGTCTGCGGCGCGGTTAAATTTTCATCCGGTTCTAAAAACCCTTCCTCCACCATCAGCTCGACTGCCGCCCTAAATGTCGGTAGGGCGCTTTGTGCGCCGAAGTAATAATAAGGCTTTTTGGGTTCTCTGGTTAAAACGCCGATGGTATATGAGTTGCCGCGAGAGTCGTTAGCAAAGCCGAAAAACGATCCGTTGTAGGTATTGCCGTAGCCGCCCGTCGTCGCGATGTGCGCGGTTCCGGTTTTGCCGCCGATTTCTAGTCCTTCTATCTTGGCTCTTTTGCCCGTACCGATTTCTACGGTTTTTATTAGGATGCGTTTCATTCGCTCTGCGGCTTCTGCAGAAAGCACGGTAACGGGTTTGGGGTCGTTTACTACGTAGAATTTGCCGTCTTTATAAAGCGAGTCCACGACCTTTGGCGTTACCATTATGCCCTTATTATTAAACACGTTATACGCCTTTAAAAGCTGGATAAAAGTAGCTTGTAAGCCGTATCCGTAGCTGATCGTGGCTTTATAAATTTGAGAATTTAGCTTAGCTACGGGCGGCATATTTCCGACTTGCTCGTATGGCATATCGATGCCTGTTTTTTGTGTAAAGCCAAAGCTTTGTAGTCCTGAGTAAATTTGAGCTCCGTCTAAGCGCTGGACTATTTGTATCATACCGATATTTGAGCTATATACGATGATGTCCTCGGCCGTGAGGAAGGGCTCCGGGTGAGTGTCTTTTATCGTGCGTTTTCCTAGCTGATAGACGCCGTTGTAGGTGTTTATGCGCTCTAGCGGATTGATTTTGTCGTTTGCCAAAAGAACGGCAAATATAAACGGCTTAAAAACCGATCCAACCTCGTACGCGTACTCCGTAGCGGATGAATTTAAAAATTTATAATCTTGTTTTCTGATATTTGAAGGATCGTATCGCGACGTACTCGCAAGCGCTAGCAGGCCGCCGGTTTTTGAGTCCATGACGCCCACGATTATCTCTTTTGCGTTTAGAAATTCCTTCTTTTCGTCGATGATTTGCTCGAGCCTAGTTTGGAATTTGAGCGAAGCATTTAGTATGACGTCGTAGCCGTCTACGCGGTTAGCTAAATTTGAATCGCTTGTTAAGATAATGTTATTTCCGATGTCTTTTGGGCCTAGCAGTTTGGCGTCTTGTATAGGCGAGATATAGTACTCGTAGGCTTTTTCTACGCCTTTTACGCCTTGAGTTTTCGTTATGCCGTCTTTTTCTATCTTTTTTACGTAACCTACCATCGGCGTTAGCGCATTTGCGGCTACGTATTGCCTACTTTCTCCGCTTTCTACGATATTCATACCGCGTAGCACGGCTACGCCAGTATTTGGGTCTTCGTAAGAGATAAAAATTTTCTTTTTGTACAGTTTTCTGGATAGCTCTTGTAGATACGCCGCGCCTCTAGCGTCGATTTTATAGGATAGCGTTACTGCGCCCTTTGCTTGGTCTATGATTTTTCTAACGGATTTTTCATCGTCGCCGCTATAGATGCAGTAGAGTCTTATAAACAAATCTTTTTTGTCGGGATCGATATTTCTAACGTCTAGCGTGACTTTGTATAGCTTTTGAGACCCGGTCACGCTAAAGCCGTCTTTGGTTATGATGTTGCCGCGAAGGGCGGTATTTACTTCGCTGGTTTCAAGTTTAGGCAGGCGTCTTTCGATATTAGAGCGATAAAAAACAACCGCTAAAAATATACCGATAAGCCCTAAAATCAGCAGGAAAAGGCCGATAGTTTCAGATTTTCGCCGATTCAAGGGTTAAATTTGCGTTCTTGAAATTTCTTTGTATGCGCTTAGAGCCTTATTGCGGATC
>CAUQRE010000288.1:0-2534 GCA_963520315.1 uncultured Campylobacter sp.
GTCTTTTACTAGGCCGGCGTTTCTGGTGCTTATCTTCACGTCGTCCACGCCGTAGCCGCCGCCGGTGCTGGTTACTTCTACGCCGCTTAGCGTTACGTTTTCGGCGGCATTTGCGCCGATAGCTAGAGCCGCGACGAAAGAAATTTTCGCAACGTTGTTAAAACTCATTTTTTCTCCTTTTAAATTTATGAAATTTTGTGCCGATTTAGAAAATTATTTGATTTTTGTTTTCTTTATCTCGCATAGATTTTGAAAACGAATATTACAATTTTGAAGCTAAATTTAAAATAAATATATTAAAACAGCTTTTTTATTCGTTATTGACAATAAATACCATAATCTGATATAATTGCGCGCAAAATTTTATAAAAGGCAATAAATGGAATTTCTCAAACACAACGTCGATTACGTTATCATCGGCATTTTAGGGCTTATGAGTTTTACGGTAGTGTGGCTTACGATAGAGCGCTTGATCTTTTACGCAAACGTTAAATTTGAAAATTACAAAAATCAAGACGACTTCGAAGAGAGCGTAACCAGAAATTTAACAACGCTTTACATCGTTTATTCAAATGCCCCGTATATCGGCCTTTTAGGTACGGTTGCGGGCATCATGGTGACCTTTTACGACATGGGTATGAGCGGCGGCATCGATACTAAAAGCATCATGGTAGGCCTGTCTCTCGCGCTAAAAGCAACCGCGCTAGGCCTCATCGTCGCGATACCGACGCTAATGATCTACAACGCGTTTATGAGGAAAGTGGACGTACTCGTTAACCGCTACAAGGCTTCACGTGAGAATGCCTAAAAAAGAGGGATTAAACGTAATCCCGCTCATAGATATTATGCTCGTTTTGCTAGCTATCGTGCTTAGCATCTCTACCTTTATCGCTCAGGGTAATATCAAAATCGACCTGCCAAACAGCGAAAGCGCGGAAAAAAAGCAAGACGAAAAAGACAAAATCGCCGTTTTAATCAATAAAGATAATGAATTTTTCATAGGCGAAGAAAAAGTCGCCGAGGAAAATTTAAAAGAAAAGCTAAACGAGATAAAAAACGAAACATTAATAGAGCTAAAGAGCGATAAAGAGAGCAAATTCGACTCGTTTATCAAGGTTATCGACATATTAAAAGAAAAAAATCATGAAAACTTCGCTATCACGACAACAACTGAATAGACGCGCCAGCTTTACGGGGCTTGGCGTCTCTATTTTGTTACACTCCGTTCTTATCGGCTCTTTTATCAAATTTTACGACGAGCTAAAGCCGATCCCTGAGGAAAAAAGCGTTAAAATAGCGTTAAACACCTTTACTCCGCCGCCCGCGCCTCCGGCCCCGACTCCGCCGACTCCGCCGGCTCCGCCTCCTCCAGCGCCGCCTGCGCCTCCGCCGCCAGAACCAGTCGTCACGCCGCCAAAACCGGTTGAGCCTCCTAAGCCGGTAGAAAAGCCAAAACCCGTGGAGAAGCCAAAGCCAAAACCAAAACCTACGCCAAAGCCGGTTAAAAAGCCTGAGCCTGAACCGCAGGTAGTGCAAGCGCCTCCGACTCCCGCACCGCCTACTCCTACGCCGCCGGCGCCGCAACCAAGCCCTGCTCCGTCGAAAACCAGCTCAAATTTACCGCCTAGCGGAGCGGAGACGGTAGGAGAGTTTAACTTCTCGACATCAGCCGGCGATGAGAGATTTGCTAAAATCCAAAGGGCGATACAAAAGCACCATAAATACCCTAAACGCGCCCAAAAAATGCGACATCAGGGCGTCGTAGAGGTTAGCTTTGTATTTAAAAAAGACGGTAGCGTCCACGACGTAAAAGTAATAAAAAGTTCAGGCTTTGAAACGCTAGACGAGGCCGCAGTCGAGCTCATAAATCGCGCTGCGCCGGATTTTCCGACGCTTGATCGCGACTACGTCATCAAAATCCCCGTTAAATACAATATCACGTAAATTTAAGCCGTTTTTACGGCTTAAATTTTACCTTTTGATTTTACAAAATTTGATGCAAAAGCAAAATAAATTTTAATAAAAAGCATAAAAATAAGCCGTTCTAGTTATAAATTTAGTGCCGCTAAATCGGTTGCGATCAAATCAAATTTGACGCTGCAGCAAGAATCAAAATTTGCCAAATTTACGCCGAATTTAGCCAACGCCGTTAGTTCAAATTTATACTTAGCGATCTCCCCAAATTTTACTTAAACGCCCTTTTATACGAGTTTTCTATTAGCTCGCAGCATCCTAGTTCGCTCATCGCAGCTTGCGCGAATTTGGATTTCGCAGCAGCTCTCTACCGTAGGCCACCGCGTCGCAAACTCCGCCTACTAGCAGCGCCTCGCCCTCGGACGCCTTTGTTATGAGTCTGGCCGCGATCGCCGGGATACCGACTGCTTGCTTTACGGCCTTAGCGTAGTCCGCTTGATAAAGCAGAGTAAACGCCGGCGCGCTATCCGTGCGCTCAAAAAATCCGCACGCCCAGACGTGGATAAACGCCGCGCCCAGCGTTTAGAGCTGTTTTGCCAGCCGCACGCTAACTTCTTGGC
>CAUQRE010000289.1:0-2523 GCA_963520315.1 uncultured Campylobacter sp.
GAAATTTAGCCCCGCGCCAAATCCCGTCTCAAGCACGTTAAATTCGCCCTTTTTCTCCCAAATTTCATCAAAAACGGAGTTAAAAACATACTCGCTCTGGCCTATGGGATCATCTGCGTTAAAGTAAATGTCGTCAAATTCGGGACTAAACGGGACGGCGCCCCTAAAAACGACTCGCGCGCTTTTCATCGCTGATTTGAAAAATAGACGTCCACGCCGTCCGCAAGCCCCTTGGCTAGGGCGTCTTGGTACTTTGAGTTGTTTATTAGCTCGCTCTCGCTAGGATGCGTGATGTAGCCAACCTCGACTAGGACCGCCGGCATCAGCGCGCCTACTAGCACCCAAAACGGAGCCTCGCGCACGCCGCCGTCGGCGGTCTTTGGTATCACGGTTTTAGCCTGCGCCAAAACTTCGCGCTGAACGTCGATAGCTAGCTTATTTGAGGCGATGATTTTCTCGCGATTAAGGAAATTTAAAAACGTCTGCTTAGAAAAATAGTTCATCTCGTCGACGTCTGATTTATTTTCGAGCGCGGCGGCGTTTTTGCTACGCTCGGAGCGAGCCGGCGAGAGGAAAAAGGTCTCGATACCGCGCATAGATGCGGCCTTTGCCTTGTTTGGCGCGGCGTTTGCATGGATAGATATGAAAAGATCCGCGGCCTTGTCGTTTGCATACTTCGTGCGGTCGCGAAGATTGATAAATTTATCCTTGCTGCGCGTGTAATAAACCTTGTAGCCGCGTCCTTGCAGCTCTTTGCCCGCCTTTTGTGCGATACTTAGCACGATATTTTTTTCTTTGAGCTGGCCGTTTACGGCGCCGGGATCGTCGCCGCCGTGCCCCGCGTCAAGGACGATGACCTTACCCTTCGCGCTTGTGATTTTTTTAGTACTTGCTGTTTTTACCAAAGGAACGAGCGTCTCCTCCTCAGGCTTAGCTTTTGGAGCGATTTTTTGGTCGTTTTGGGCGGATTTAGCGGCTTGCTCGGCTTTGCTTTGCTGATTTTTAGGCTGAATTTTTTCGTTCTGTTTCGGTTCTATTTGAGCTTTTTGAACCGTTTTTTGAGGCTCTTTTAAATTTTCTTTGCTTTTGCTTTCCGGCGTTTTAGCGCTTAAAGAGTCCGAATTTTGAACGGTTGCTTTTGAAAATATCACGGACTGATTTTGGACGCGCAGCTTTAAATTATGCTTAAATTTATCGACGAACACCACCCTAACGGTATTTGCGTCAAACTGGCTAATGCGGATCTCGTCGACTAGATAATTTTTGATCCTCTGCGGTTTACCCCCGCTCCAAATGCCCTTAAATTCATATATGCTTTTATATGAACCTTTTTGATTTAGATCGGTCTTTTTTACGTCGCCGCCGTCTAAAGGACGACTAAATTTTAGCTCCAGCTTACCGCCGGTATCTGCCGCTTCTAGCAGATATAGCGTCTGCGTCTTTACGTTTTGCGCGTTTTTGCTAGATAGCGGAGCGGATGAAAGCTGTTTTAACTTAACCGGCTCTTTTTGCTCCGGCTCTTTTGTTTTGGTTTCTTTGGCGGGTTTGGACTCTTGTTTAGGGCTAGCGCTCTTTGGCTGCGGTATGCCGGCTAGCTCTTTTTCGTACGACTAACTATCAAGACCTAAAGTTATGGAAATTTTTATTAGCCTTTTTAGGCTTTCGGCTCTTAAATTTACGTTATTTTCCATTATGGATTTTACGTAAAGCGTCCTTAGTTCTTGGTGCATGGCGATTTTATCTTTATTGCTTGCGCTAGCGAAATTTTTATCGAATTTATCTAGGCTCGATAAAGCGCTAGCACAAACCGCGCCGGTAAGAAAGAATAAAAATATTAAAAATATTTTAACTATCTTCGCCATTTATCAGTTTTTCAAATAGCTCTTTTACGCTTATGATCTCGTTTAGCCTGTATCCGTTGGCGCCGGTGAAAAACAGTCCCGTGTCCTTCCGTCCCGCAAATGCGTCGTAAAGACGGTCTGCGATACAGTAGCCGACTTCCTTGGCTTCCTTGCCGCGCTGGCACGGGCTTACGCAGTTGCTTACGCAGCTGATTTTGGGCCCCTGGCGTTTATCTACTAAATTTAGCAAATTCGTCCTGACGCCGCGAGCAGGATATCCTACGGGACTTTTGATTAGCTCGATGTCCTCTTTTTTGCAGTTTAAAAGTACTTGCTTAAATTCCTCCGAGGCGTCGCACTCGTGAGTGCCGATAAAGCGAGTGCCCATCTGTACGCCGTTTGCGCCTAGGCTGATCGCCCTGTCGATGTCGCTTTTATCCCAAATACCGCCTGCGGCAAATAGCGGGATATCCCCCCACTCTTTGATCTCTGCCACTACTTGCGGGATTAAATTTTCTAGGCTATACGCGGGATCTAGGCACTGCTCGTAGGTAAAGCCCTGATGACCGCCGCTAAGAGGCCCTTCAAGTACCACGGCGTCAGGAAGCCTGCCGTAGCGTCCCTGCCAGCGTTTGCAGATGATTTTTAGCGCCTTTGCCGACGATACGATAGGCACCAAAGC
>CAUQRE010000290.1:0-2520 GCA_963520315.1 uncultured Campylobacter sp.
ACCGTTTTTGTCGAATTCATGCTCGTTTTAGGCTTTGCCAGCTACTTATTTTGCTTGTTGGCAACAATGAATTCCTCATCAAACGCCTTCGTAAATAAAAATTTCATTTGAGGCGCAGGACGAGTTGTTGAATAAAGACCGTCTTTAAATCAAATTTAACCAATCATCGTCCGCTAAAAACGGCAAATTTGACGGCGCAAATTTAAAGCCGCTCGGAGTTAAATTTTGCGGCGCGGGTAAATCAAGCAGAATAAAACCAAATTTAAATTTAGCTGGCCCGCGAAGCGTCAAAATTTAATCGTCCAAACCCGATTACTCCCGAATTTTATCCGCAAAAGCCTCAAAAAGACAAAATAGTAAATGATTTTTTAAAAAATAATTTAAATATCTAAACTATTTACAGGAAAAATAAAATTTTAATTTTCATAAGAGTATAATGGCGAGTATTTTTTAAAAAACTGCTGAAAGGAAGGTAATGTCCGTAAAACAAGAAAGACGAGATTTTATCGGTTTGGCGTTCGGGGCGGTGGCCGCAGTCGGCGGCGCGGCGACCCTCGTAGCCGTCAAAAAGACCTGGGATCCGCTTCCTAGCGTTAAGGCGGCGGGATTTACGACCGTAGATCTCAGCCCGATGAAAGAGGGCGAGATGCGCCAAATAGAGTGGCGTAAAAAGCCGATATTTATCCTAAAAAAAGACGCTTCGATGGCGCCTAACGACAAGCGCGACGTCGTGGTAGACGGCGCTAGATATATGGTGGCGATCGGGCTTTGCACGCATCTTGGCTGCATCCCGGAGTGGAAGCCGGGCAAGCAACTTTTCGTTTGCGCCTGTCACGGAGGCGAATTTAACGCAGACGGCGTAAATACCTTCGGCCCTCCTCCGCGCCCGCTAGACATACCGCCGTTTAAGATAGACGGCACGAAACTCGTTTTGGGAGAGACCAGCCCCGAATACGAAAAACTAACGGCTCAAGCGTAAGGAGGGGAAGATGCACATCAGAAAATCAACGGGCATTTTAGACTGGCTAGATCAGAGGATCGCCTTAAACAAGCTAATGAAAGTACTCGTCAGCGAATACTGGATACCGAAAAATATAAATTTCCTCTGGGCGATGGGCGTTATACTCACGACGCTTTTTGCGTTGCTTATTTTTACCGGATTTATGCTAGTTATGTACTATAAACCGGATATAAATTTAGCCTTTGACAGCGTAAATTTGACCATCATGAAAGAGGTCGAGTACGGCTGGCTATGGCGCCATATCCACGCGGTTGCGGCTTCGGTCGTATTTCTCATAATCTACATCCACACCTTTACGGCGATTTACTACGGCTCTTATAAAAAAGGCCGCGAGATGATTTGGGTCAGCGGCATGCTGCTTTTCATCCTGTTTTCCGCCGAGGCGTTTAGCGGATATATGCTGCCTTGGGGACAGATGAGCTACTGGGCGGCGATGGTTATCACGAATTTATTCGGCGGCATCCCGGTTATCGGCGATGCGGTAGTCGAGTGGATCAGAGGCGACTACGCCGTTAGCGATCCGACTTTGACGAGATTTTTTATGCTTCACGTCTGCTTGCTGCCGATCGTGCTTATAGCAGTCGTCGCGATACACTTTTACACGCTTCGAGTTCCGCATGTAAATAACGAAACGGGCGAGGAGATAGATTTTGAAGTAGAAGCCGAAAAATACCTAAGCGGCGATACGAAAAACGCGAAAGTCATTCCATTTTGGCCGGGCTTTTTGTCTAAAGACTTCATGTATATCGGCTTTTTCATGATTTTCTTTTTCTATCTCGTGTGCTTTCATTTCGACTTTGCGATGGATCCGATAAATTTCGAGCCGGGTAACCCGCTAAAAACGCCTCCGCACATCTACCCTGAGTGGTACTTCTTGTGGCAGTACGAAATTTTACGCGGATTTTTCTTCGATATTTTCGGATTTAAAGCCTACAATATCGGCCTTATCGCATTTGCGATCGCGGGCGTGGCGCTATTTTTCATGCCGCTTTACGACAGAAGCGACGTCGTGGCTCCGGCTCACGAGAGAAAGGGCTTTTTCGTATGGTTTTGGCTATTGATCGTCGATATGATTATCCTCACGATTTTTGGCAAATTGCCTGCCGACGGCGTAACACTAGGCATTTCAAACGCTTGGATAGGCTTTTTCTCGACGATAGCGTTTTTTATCCTACTTTTCGTAGTCTTGCCTATCATAACGACGCTTGAGAAAAAAGGAGCGATGAAATGAAAGAACTAAAAATTTTTATAATCGTAGTCGCGCTTGCCGGCGTAGCGTACTGGGGCATAGAGCCCTACGCACATAGCGTCATGCATCCGCACGTAGCCGCAGCCGACTACGACCTGGGCGCAGAGGACGTAGCTCAGGCTAAATCCGTAGTAGAAGCCAGACAAAAAGCTCTCGAAGCCGCGCAAGCTCTAAACGACGAAAAGAAAATCGCCGGAGCGAAAAAAGATTTAGAAGAAGCGAAAAAATCTCTTGAGGACTACACGGCGTT
>CAUQRE010000291.1:0-2515 GCA_963520315.1 uncultured Campylobacter sp.
ACGCAAAGCAGTGCAGATGCGTGAGCGGAAATTTTTTAAAATTTACCAGCGCCTCGCTCCAGATTTCTTCGCTCTCGCCCGGATGCCCCACGATATAGTCGGTTCCTAGCGCAAAGCCCATTTCGCTAAGCTGTAAAAACAGCTCCAAATCCCTAAAGGCCTGATTTCGTCGCCTCATGATGCGCAGCATCGCCTCGCTCGTATGCTGAAGCGCGATGTGCAGATGCCGCTCTAGCCAGCTCTCTTTTAAAATCTCGCGAAAGCTCTCGTCTATCTGGCTAGGCTCTATGCTGCCTAGCCTTATGCGCTTTATGCCGCCTATTTTACCGAGCCTACCTAGCAAGCGCCCTAGGCTTGAGTCCGTATCCTTGCCGTAGCTGCCGATGTTTGTGCCCGTTAGCACTAGCTCGTTGTAGCCGTTGTAGGCTAAAATTTTAGCCTCGCGTAAAATCGCTTCCTCGTCCATGCTGCGCGCTTTGCCGCGAACGGCGGGGATGATGCAGTAACTGCAGGCAAAGTCGCAGCCCTCTTGGATCTTGATAAAGGCTTTGGTGTGATTTTCGTAGTTCGTTACGATATTTTTGTCGATACTTTTTAAATTTCCCAGCTCAAAAAACGGATCTTGCGACTTTAGCAGCGCATTTATATCCTCTTTTTTACTCGCGCCTATCACGCCAAAAACCGCGCTTTTGTTAAACAGCTCCTTGCCCTTGCTCACCGCGCCACATCCCGTTAGTATCACTCTAGCGCCGCGCTTTTTTATACCGTTTATGTAGCTGCGCGCGCCGCTATCTGCGGAGTTTGTGACCGTGCAGGAGTTTACTACTACGATGTCGGCTTCGTTTTCGTCGCTAACGATATCGTAGTCTTTGACGTAGCTTTTCATCAGCTCGGTGTCGTAGATGTTCGTGCGGCAGCCGAAGGTTTTAAAAAATACCTTCTCTCGGCGCAGCTCTTGCGGGGTCAAATTTGAGTTTGATTTCATATTTCCTCGCCGCCTTCGCCTATCGGCTTTGACTCGCCTGCTTTTACGCGTCTATCCATGTAAATAGTCTGCGTAGGATAGGCGATCACGATGTCGTCGTGGCTAGCTATAGCCTCCATGATCTCCGCGCTTATCGTGCTTCGCAAAGATAGCGTGGCAAAGGTGTTTGCCATGTACCAGACTGAAATTTTCACGCCGTAAGGCTCGATAAAGGTAAATACGCGCGGCTCAACGTTTGGATTTTTGATGCTGTATTGATTTCGCAGCTTGCTCATTTGTTTTTTGGCGATTTCCGTGTAGCCTTTTGAGTATTTTCGCGCGATATCTTTGATGATGTGGGCTGCTTTTTTATGATTTGACTCAAAGCTACAAACCACGTCTATACCGTCCCAGACGGTTTTCATACTGTGGTGCGAGTAGTTTGCGATTAGATCGGTGAAGATATAGTTATTGGGTACGAATATAATTCGCCCCGCCCTGCGGTTTGAGTTTACGGTTACGATCGTAACGTCCTCGTAAATAGTCATCCTAAGCAGCGAGATATCGATGATATCGCCCACGACGTCCTCTCCGTCTTTGCGTACCTTTATGCGGTCGCCGACGTGAAAACTACCGCCAAAAACGATGACCGTCCAGCCAAGCATACTCATAAACATATCTTTCATCGCAATCGCGATACCCGCAGATGCAAAGCCTAGCACCGTGACTAGGTAGGTTACGTTTTCTATATAGGCAAAAAGCAAAATCACGACGATTAGCGTGATATTTACGAGATTTATAAATTTATTCGCCGTGTAGAGGCGCTCGTTGTCCGTGATCGTTTTTTTAATGATAAATTTAAACAAAAACGAAAGCGCGACCGAAGCGATTATAAAAATCACGATGTCAAGCGCCTTTTTCATCTGCGCTTTTATATCCTCGCTCGTGCGGTTTATCGCTTCGTTTACTCGCTTTTCGTATACGCCGTATGTGGTCTTTGCGATGTCGGCCGCCGCATTAAATTCGGTAAGCTCCTGCCTGGTCTCGTTTAGCTCGTCTAAAAACTGCGCTTCGTCGCTTAGTTTTACGATTTGAGATAAAATTCGCTCTTTTTTGCCAAGCTCGTCCGCGGTTTTAGAAAGCCCTTCCAAACGGTTTTTGTATTCGTCTTTTTCGCTTTTAAGCTGCTTGATGTACGAAAAACCGGGGATTACCGCGACGGGATTGGTTATCTTTTGTAAAATTTCAATCTCTGGAGCCGTTATCATGCTAGAAAACGGAGCTTTTTGAAACTCCTTTAAAAGCTCGATCTGCTCTTTTAGCGTGCTTTGCTTTTTTTGTAGCTCGAGCACTTTTTCCGTATTTTTGGCCTGTTTTTTTATCGCCGCTTCGATTTCATCGAGCTCCGCGCTTAGCTTTTGAAAGGTGTTATAGTTTGAGTAGCGAGTCGCCCAAATGTTATCGGCTAGCTCATCCTCGATAAAGGCCAAAGACGCGTTTAGCTCGGATAGCTGGGCTTCTTTTGTTCCGTTAAAATCGCTAGGTATATCG
>CAUQRE010000292.1:0-2513 GCA_963520315.1 uncultured Campylobacter sp.
CGGAGCGGTAAAAGGCCAAATCCTCGCTTTTATAACTGTATCGCCGAAAATATATCTGTTTATGATGGTCCTATCTCTGTAAATTTCAATGTACTTAAAAAATATAAGCTTGTACAAAAGCCTGCCTAAAAATAAAGAACCTAGGATGCCCAGCGCCTGCATCCAGCCTCTATAATATATCGAGGTAGGTAAGGCGGGCACGAGTAGGAAAAAGCTAAACGAGTAGGAAAAAGCTAAATCTGATAAAATCAAACATTACCATGAGCGGATTTCGCCTATCTAGTCTGTAAAGTAGCTCCGGCTCTTTGTCTTCTTTGCCTGGACTTTCGTTCATATCCTCCGCCTAAAGTCAAATTTTAAATTTATCCAGCCTAGTTTGACGCAAACGGCGAGCGATTAAAATCGTCAAGTTACGCTGCCGTTTAAATTTACGCCGACTTTCAAATTTGGCCCGAATTTACGGTCAAATTTAACCTGCTCTCCCGCTTAGTCACCGTCAAATTTACCTAAAGTTTATCTGCGCGTCGTCAGTTCCGTCATCAAGCGAGATGTTGTAGCCGCCGGTATTTGGCGGGCGTTTATAGATATCTTGCGGGCCGATATTTAGCACCTCGTCGCTGAAAAACACGCATTCGCGCTCGCCCGTATCCACGTCGCGCACCCAAATTTTGCCGTCGTCCACGATCTCCTCGTCAAACTCTATCACGCGGTTTTCGTAAATTTTGCCTAGTAGTCGCTCGTGCAGGCGGTTCTCGCGCTCAAACTCTAGCTGCGCTTGCAGGCACTCCGCCTCGTCTATGAAAATAGGCTCCAGCGCGATCTTGTCGCCCTCTAGCACGCACTCGAATTTCTCCAGCGCCGAGCAGTCCACCTCACTACCGCCCAGCCTCACGACGTCCTTGTTGCGCATAAAGTAGCGGTTGGTGAGGTTGCCCATCAGCGCCTCGTACGCCGTGCCGCCGATCGCGCGCTTGAGCAAAAATTCGTTTTGAAACGCCAGCACCAGCTCTACCTCGCACTCGCGCAGGATCTCTTCGTTTAGCTCGGTGTTTTCGCTCAGCAGCTTTGCCGACTCGTCGAGAAATAGGCTAATAGGACTTTTTTGCTTCATCGTTACGCGCTTTAAAAGCTCGGGCAGAAAGCTGTTTAAAAGGAAGCTTAGCGCGCTTTTGTCGCAGCTTGCGGCGTTAAATATCACGATCTTGCCGCTATTTAGCAGCCCTGCGATACTCGCGTCGCCCGCAGCGCCCTCGCCCTCGCCGTTTAGCGAGTCGTCGTTCATGAGACCAAGAAAGGGCGACATCATCATCGAGTAGTTGCGAAAATCGTCTCTCGTGCGCTCGTCGCCGATGTCCTTGTAGCGGCTCGTCGCGTCCAAAAACTCGTCCGCAGTGGCCAAAAACGCGCGGTTTATCATTATCGTCTCGCGGGTGAAATTTAGCGTCGAGGAGTCGAGATTGTCGCAGATGAGGCTCAGCGCGTCTTTAAACTCGAGCATCTTTTCTAGGTCTTGCGAGAGGCGCAGTATCGTTGCGACGTCGAAGGTAAAATCCCGCGCGAGCGTGCGCACGTCGGCGTAAAACGCATCCGTGTAGCAGTCCTTTAGCGGTGTAATTTTTTTAGCGAAAATTTTAAGCGCCTTTAGCACCTTAAAAAACTCCGTCGCGATGCTCGAGCCAAACTCCTCCCAAAACTTCTCTCTTGATTCCATCGGCTTTTTCACGCAGTTTTTAAAGTCCCGCGGCTTCATCGAGGCGATGAGATTTATCGGCACGTCCAGCCTCGCGCCCACGCTCACGACGTCTTTTAGACGCCCCGCTCTGCGCGCTAGAGCCTTGATCTTGGCGCTCTCGCCGCCTTTATAATCCACGGCAAATACCGCGTAGCCTTTTTGCATGCGGTCAAGCAAATTCGGATATATCATCGCCGTCGTCTTGCCGCTGCCCGTCTCTCCGATGACGGCTGCGTGCGTGAAGTCACTAGGTATCAGCGCGCCTTTTTTCTCCGCGTTTTCCCGCGTTCTCGTAAATCCCATTATTTTTTGCATATTTTTCCTTATCGGGGGCGATTGTAACGAAATTTGGTTTAAAGATTTAAATTTAGCGGGGCGGTAAGCGGATTAAATTTTAGCTGCGAGCATGCAAAACCCGCGCCGCAAAATGCTCGGCGTAAATCCGGCGTCAAATTTGAGTTAAAAAAATGAGCGCGGACTCGCTAAAAATAAGAGCGGCAAATTTAGCTCAAATTTGCCAAAAGGCGAGCTAAATTTACTCCGCTTTTTTGCAAACGGCGGCTGAATGCGTGAGTAGATCGTGTAAATTTAGCGCGTCCTTGCGAAAAAAACAGAGGCAAAGCCCTACGATGCTAACTCCCGCGAGCAAAAAGCAGACGTAGCGGAGTAAAACGCGCGCAAAACTAAGCTTGCGGCCGCTGCGCAGGTCGATGAGGTAGATATTTTGCGAGCGGTAGCCCGGAGTCTGGGCCTTGATCGCAAAAAAGGCGCAGCAGATAAG